>JBBSYL010000001.1:0-1250 GCA_038045265.1 Nanobdellota archaeon
TGTTACACGAAGTTTAAACTGAAACATAGAAACGAAATTTCAATTGATACATAATTTGCATCACTCTCCAGAGAGGAGGTGAAGCAAAATTAACGTAACTGAAAAACAAAATATCATTCGCAGTCTCCTAAGAGGTAAGCTCACAAAGAAAGAAGCAAGAGCTACATTAGCATGCGGAAGAACAACCCTCTACAGGTACATTTTACAAGCAACAGAACATGGAATCGAATCGGTGGTTGATAAACGCCGTGGCAATAACCGCAAACTCTCTGCTCGGCAAGAAAAAGACCTCGTTGATATTAAAGAAAATGGCAGATGGAGATCAGCTCGGAAAGCAATTGAACTAACCGGTATTGCTACTGTGGGAATAAGACAAATACAAAAAATCTGGGTAAAACATAACTTACACAGGGAGAATATTGAACGCCTCAAACCTCTAGTTCGCTTTGTTGCAAAATATCCGAACGAGTTGTGGCAGGCAGATATACAAGGAAAGATGCGGCTTCCGCATATTGGAGAGGCTTATTTAATTCTAGTTATTGATGACCACTCAAGGTTCATCCTTGGCGGTAAGTGGTTTTCTCAACAAACACAGATGAATGTATTTAGAGTTTGGTATCACTGTTTGTTTGTCTGGGGACTGCCAAGGAAAATGCTTCAGGACAAAGGTTCGCAGTACAAAGCAAATGCAAGATATGGGCAGTCCGGTGAATATGCACAATCTACGTACCAATTCTATGCCAAAACACTTGGAATTGAACTGATCTTTGCACACAAAGCACAGACCAAAGGAAAAGTAGAACGTTTCTTCAGATTTATTCAAAGGGACTTTGTCAGAGAGAATATGGATGTTAGAAGTTTTGAAGAACTAAACAAAAGGTTCTTTGTCTGGCAAATCAAATACAATGAAGAATTTGTCCATTCAGGTATTGGGATGAATGGAAGAGCTCCTGCTGAAGTTTACCAACCATCCGAAAAGAGAAAACCTAAGCAGGAACTTCAAGAGCTTCTGACAATTACCATTAGAAGACTTGTTTACCGTGATTCTTCAATATCTCTTTTTGGCAAACGATACAAAGTACCAAATGAGTTCATTACCGCTAGGATATGGGTAAAAATCAAAGGAGAAACTGTAAGAGTTGAATCAATGGGAAGAGTTGTTTACAAGTTCAGACTGAGGGCTTAAAATCCCCTCAGTCTGTTCCATCTTAAAAGTCGGAAAAGTGTTTCAACTGAAAGTTCGCGTTACA
>JBBSYL010000002.1:0-21456 GCA_038045265.1 Nanobdellota archaeon
AAAAGGAGGAGACTTGACTATTTAATCATATCCCTTTAAGTAAACAGTATCCTAATAACTATTTAAACATTTATACAATCTCTCCATAACCCTAATAAACTTTAGTTTATGGGTTCGGCTAAAGAGTTACACGATTTCGCCGTAACCAATCAATCTCCAATGCCCAGCCATCTGTCTTGAAATAGCGACATTATCTCCCTTAAAAACAATCGCTGGAACTTTCAAATTAAGTTCTGCTTCGTTTTTCTGCATTCTCTTTACAATGCCCAAGGTCATAGAAGTGTTTATGCTTAACAATAAACTTTCACTCGCCTTCAAATCCTCTGTCTTTACATGTCCAGATATGCCAAACACCTCTGGGAATAATTGATATTTAATCTTCAAATTAGACACAGATTCTGGCAATTTTCCATAAAGGCCAACAATATTTCCAGCTAGTATATCTGATTTTCCTATAGACATATCCAAGCTAGTCTCTATGCTCATACTTCCTCCAGGAGCCAATTCATGCACTTCCTTGCTTCCCTTAAATAATTTCAAAACCTTAGCATTCAATTTTTTATAATAAATTTGATTAGCTTCCCTGACCGTAATTCCAGGTTTTATTTCTATCTTGTCTCCAGCCTTCAATTTTCCTTGCTTGAGTGTTCCTCCAAGAACTGCTCCCTTCAAATCAGCAGGTTTAGTTCCAGGCCTATTAACGTCAAAACTCCTAGCAACAATAAAGATGGGCTCTCCAGAATCACTTCTCTCAACTTTTATTTCATTTAATGCTTCATATATCTTATCAAGATTTATCTCTTGCTGAGCAGAGACTGGAATTATGGACACATCATCATACTTCCCCTTAAGTAACTCTTTTATCTCATTATAACTTTTCATTGCCTGCGCCTTATCAACTAAATCTATTTTATTCTGTACAACAATTAAATTCTTTATTTGTTTAGCTTGTAAAGCCATCAAATGCTCTCTTGTCTGTGGCTTAATTCCTTCATTTGCCGCAACAACTAATATCGCTGCATCAATTATAGCCGCCCCAGATAACATTGTAGCCATTAACATCTCATGTCCTGGAGCATCAACAAAACTCACATGTCTTACAGGAGTTCCACTCTTTGAATTATATCCTTTACCATCTTTATATAAAATTATATCTGCATATCCTAACTTAATTGTAATTCCTCTCTTCAATTCTTGTGAATGCTGTGATGCCCACTTCCCACTTAACTTGTAAAGTAATGTAGTTTTACCATGGTCTATGTGTCCTACTATTCCTATGTTCACAGTTTCTAATTTGTTGTTTTCGTTATCTTTCATATAATGCATAAAAAAGGCTATCTTTTAAAGTTGGTGGTTACCTAAGGTTGCTCATGATATCTTACCCAATTATTAATCATCTCTGGAGTAACACCTGCCCAGGGTGCTTCAGAATCCTATTTCTCCCCATTATTCCAAGGTAAATCTTTATTAGACACTTCTGAATAAAAACCTAATCTTTCAAACGGAAATTTTTGCCCATCTAAAAGAGTCCAAAATCCTTCATACTTATATATCAAATCTCCTCTAAGAAATTCTTTGACTCCCTTTTTAGTTCCTACTCCAACGCAACCTCTAATAAAAATATAATGTGGGAGCTTTGAAATACATTCTCCAGGTCTTACAAGTTCTGTATTAGGTTTAAAATATTTTCCAGAAACTGCCTCGGCAGCCACTAAAGTTAAATCCTTCATGAAACTAAATAATGTTTAAGTATTTAACCTTTGTTGTGATAAAGAAATATATTGTTAAGGGAAAAGTCTAAGAATATTTTGAAAAAGGTTAAAAAGTAGCATTTTCTATGAAAAGTATGAAAAATAAGACTAAATCTATTAATGATTATATTAAAGAATATTTTGAAGCACATCCCAACCAAGATATAGAACATGACAAGGTTGTTGATTACGTCTTTAAGTTTATACCAAAAGCAAGAGACCCTTGGAGAGCGATAAGAATGCTATATCAAAAGGGATAATAATTTAACTTCTTCTCATAGACAAGAAGTTGCTCAAAATTTCTTATTATATCGGAAAAGTTGCTTCTGATATCTGAAAGCAACACGTGTAATTCTTTATCATCCCTTACTTCAAACTCAATTTCGGCGTCCCAATTACCTATTAATCTTATATATTGAGTTATATTTTTACTAAATCTGCAAAAATTTATCAAATCTTTTTCTCTTTTCTCATCCAAATTCTTAAATGTAAGAAGGATTTTATAATAAGAGTAGCCAATCCTATTCAAATTAAAAGATGTCCTAAAACCTTGAATCAGTCCCTCTTCTTTCATTCTTTTAATTCTATAAGAAATAACATCTCGCGTTAAGTTTATTTTATTCATAAGTTCTACAATACTTATTCTCGAATTAATAGACATTACTGCTAAGATTTTTTTATCTATTTCGTCCAAATCAATTATTTTCTCAATTTGTTTGTATTTTAATTCCACCCTTTTAGAGGCGTCTCTAAGATAGTTCCGATTAAATGTAGGAGCACTCTCAATCATAAGAATATTTTTCTCAAGGATATTCCGTCCATAATCTTGAATTATTCTTTGGTATATTTTATCAAATTCCGATGGCGTCTTTGCTAATACAGAAACTGCCAAATCCCAATTTCCTCTGCAATTAGCAACCCAAATACAGTTCTTATTTTTTATAAAATACTCCATTAACTCTTCTTCTTTTTTCAGACTTATATCTTGTAATTTGATATAGATTTTGTAATGAAAATAACCAAGTGCAAGTGTATTTAGAAAAAGATAAAAATAATTAATTATTCCAGATTTCAAAAGATTATTGATTCTATAATTGACAACTTCTTTACTCAATCCAATTTTTTTAGCGATTTGAGAAGCACTCTGACTGCTATCAATATCCAATTCATAAATTATTTTCTTATCTTTCAAATCAATATTCGTACTCATATTCTAGATTAGTTGTAATTAGTATATAAATTTTACTAATATGATAAAAAAATGAATAATAAGTTTATTATATATGTATAAACACTCCTCGCTTAAACATCCATGATGCAAACAAAAACAGAATTAGATATGACCTGGCAAAATCAATTAGCCACGGCTCTAAAAAGTTATGAAGATTTTGAGCCATATTTTGAGCGTCTTGGAGCTTCTGAAAAAGAACAAGAAGAAGTTAAACAAATTCTTACCGCAAATCATACAAGGCTTCCTAGAAAATATTTAGAAAATCTTCTTTGGAGTGTTGAAACAACTTGTAATAATCCAATACTCGATGATTATCCCTATAGTGAACGAAACAAAACAAAAGAAAGAGAACAAATAAAAGCATTTATTTTACCTAGAAGCGACAGCCCAATATGGACTACTGTTATAGATAAACCTCTCTTAGGCGAACTAACTAAACCAAAGAGTATTATCAATTCAAAAGCAACTACCTTTATTCATGGAAAAGACGAGTATGATAACGATGCTCTGTTAGGCTGGACTCAAAAATACGAAGATAGAGGATTACTTAGTCCAATGCATTCTTGTATGGGGCATTGCCAATGGTGCTTTAGACATATGGGTGACAAATACATAGGGGACGATAATCTAGAAAGAATATTAAAACACATAGAAAAATCAGAAAAAATAAGAGATGTCATTTTGACTGGTGGCGAACCACTTACTTTACCTAATAGTAAAATAGCTAGAATCTTGGAAAGTCTAAGGAGAATAAACCATGTCAAAACAATAAGATGGCACATAAGAGCTCCCGTATTTATTCCAGAAAGATTTGATGCAGAGTTGTTAGATATATTGAGAAAATATAATTTACCAGGCAAACCAATGATAGCAATAACTCAATTTATTCATCCAAATGAAATGAGTGAAAGATGCCAACTGGCTTGCTATAAGATAGTTAGAGAAGCAGGAGTAGAATTATTCAATCAAGCACCGATTCTCAAGGGAGTTAATGATGAGCAAGAAACTTATGACAGATGGAACAGAACGTTATTTGAAAATCACGTGAAACCATACTATCATATTTCAACCATAATTGCAGACGGACATAACAGTAGATTTTATGTCCCACCAGAAAAAGTTCAAGAATTATATTTCACATATAGAAGCAGGTTCGATGGCTTAGGGGCAGGCACAGTCATAGTACCTTTCATGGGAGATAAAATAACTTCTAATGAATTGATTAGAACAATGAAGCGCGGAAGATTTTACTTCAGAAGGACTAAAAAACAAATTTTATCAGACCCAAAAAGATAATGCATTGCTAATAATAACTCCTAATTAATTACTCTTTTAAATATATTGTTAAAGGCAAAGTCCAAGAATGTTTTGAAAAAGGTTAAAAAGTAGCATTTTCTATAAAAAGCATGAAAAATAAGGATAAATCTGTTAATGATTATATTAAAGAATATTTTGAAGCACATCCCAACCAAGATATAGAACATGACAAGGTTGTTGATTATGTCTTTAAGTTTATACCTAAAGCAAGAGACCCTTGGAGAGCGATAAGAATGTTATATCAAAAGGGTTGGCTTATTCAAGTCAAGAAAGGAGTTTATAGAAGAGATCCAAATTATAAGGGCCAAGATGTTACCGCTCCATTTCCTAATGATGTTAGAGAACAAATGTTCAAAAGAGATAATTATCGTTGTGTTGTTTGTGGAAATGGTAGACACAACGGATATGAAATTCATGCCGACCATATTAGACCACAAGCTAAGGGGGGAACTTCAACTTTAGAAAATGGACAAACATTATGTAGCGAACATAATCTAATGAAAAAAAGATATGGCGTTATAGAATTTTTAGGCAAGTATTGCAGAAACATGATTGAGAAAGCAAGACAATACAAAGATGCTATAACTGGAAAAATGTTTAAAGAAATACTTGACGTATTAAAAAAATACAAAGCAGATTAACTTATTTTATTTTGAGACATCTCACTTTTAACTTTTTCTAATCTATTTTTAGCAGTTTCACAATATTCTTTAGATATATCAATATGTGTAAATTTTCTTCCAGTTTTATGAGAAACCACGGCTACAGTTCCAGTTCCACCAAACATATCTAAAATATTATTACCTTTATAAGAATAGAACTTTATTAATCGATAAATTAAATCCTCTGGAAACGGTGCTGGGTGTCCGTTTCTCTGTCTTTCAGGTTGTATCTTCCAAAAGCCATCTGAAAAATCCTTAAATTCTTGAGCAGATATATCTGCTTCTTTAATATTCCCTTCTAGTCTATCGCCATCTTTAGTAAATACTAAAACATATTCCCAAGAAGGAACTATGTGGGGATTTGCTGGACTCTTCCAACTACCCCATGCCGTTCTTTTAAGCATGGTTTGTTTGTACCATATTATTTCTGTTCTAAATTTCATACCAAGTTTTCTTAATTGATTTGTAAAGTCATGATGTATGGGAACAAAATCTTTTATGCCCGTAGGAGCAATATTTAGAGCAAATCTTCCACCAGGAACTAAAACTCTCTGAGTTTCTTTCCAAACTTCATTTAACCAATTAAGATATTCTTGATAATCCATTTTATCATTATGATTATCATAATCCTTACCAACATTGTAAGGCGGAGAAGTTATAGCTAAGTGAATACTATCATTAGGTAACTTTCTCATTACTTCTAATACATCTCCGTTAATTATCTTATTTTCAAATTCCATGTTTTCACTTTTTTTTATCATTGTTTAAAGGTTTATCCCAATAAGGTGATTTACATTTGGGACAGACTATAGACACTTCTTCGCTCCTAGTTATCCACTCATGAATACATCTTTCACATTTACATTCATAGACTTTAATCTCTTTTTTCATAAACAATTTAAATATTCATACTTTATATACTTTATTATAGTAATATACTATAAAGAAGCTTCTCTAAAAATTCAAGCCATCAAATTCATGATAATAACACCTCTTTCAAGAACAGAAGTAGATAAATTAAAGCCCAAACTTTTTTAATTTTTTATCGACTTGGTGTCTGTCTTCTATAGGTATAAAATCCCAATAGTCCATAAGGACGTTAAAACCTTCTTCATAATTTGGAAGAGAATTTAATTCTTTATTTGATTTCTCTTTTTTCATATTAACTTTAAGCAGAGGTAATATTTAATCTTTGTTGTAATCAATAAGTATATTGTTAAACAGAATTAAGCAGCTTTAACAGCTACTTCTACTTTCTTCGCCTTTGGTTGATTTTGCTCTGGGAATATTTCATGTAAATGCTTGCTTCCATGCTTTAAAACTATCATATTTATCTGTACAGTAGTTTCAGAAATTTGTTTCCCTCTAAGTGTCTTTCTCTTTCTTAATCCTTCAATATTTTCCTTCATTCCAAATCCTTTAGTAAGCAATGCTTTTCTCAAATAAACTCCTTCAATGTTCTTAGATAATGGAAAACCGGCGCTGTCGCTTCCTCCAGTAATCTCTAATTCATATCCTTCAAGCTCTGTCTTTATCTCTTTTCCAGAAATTTTATCTCCAACATTTTTTCCCATTAATGCTTGCACATCTCCTTCTATCTTCCATGCTTTTCCTTTATCACTTATGTTAATCTTAAATACCATTTATACCATCAGAAATTGAGGGTTTTTAAAGGTTATTGAAAAAGAAAATTTACTTCAAACCGAAATAAGAAGTTAAAACATTTACTCTTCTTCCTTCTTGAGAAAATCCAACTAAATCACTTCTAATGTGCATTTTAGCGTCAATTTTATAATCTCCATCTCTAACCCTGCTCACAGAATAACATTCTTCTGCTCGCACACTATTAGATAACAATGCTTTTCTTACAACTTGTAAATGAGGGCTATTTTCTGAAAAATAAGGATCTAGAGAATGAGGAACTTGAATTGAATTACCATTTATATTCAAACCAAATGATTTCCCTTGCCTAATCATCCCAGAAAAACCTAAAATAAATACTTCAAGCGCCCTTAAATTGAATATATTTTTATCTCCAACTTTATCAGCATATTCCATACCCAATAAACATACATATTGTTCTTGTCTTGATTGAGGAACAAATCCTGGAGAAAAAACATCTTTGGCAAGAAGTTTAACTAAGTGATGTAATGGGAGAGTAAATCTCATGCTATGCCCTCTTGCACCACTATGAAATATAGAACTCAAAGAATCATTATCATAAAAGCTACTCTCTTTTACTATTCCTCCTAGTTCATCAGGAGTAAAAACTGTTGGTGGAAAACTAGCAGCAGCATTCGCAAATTGTTCATATAACACTTCTCTTCTAATAGGATCAAATTGTCTTGAAATATCTTCTCTCAATTGAACAAGCCTTTTCTTTCTATCAGCAATACTCTGTTTTTCAGGAGAATCATTCTTTAATCTGTGATGCATCATTTCCTTTGCTTTCTTAGCATTTGATGCCCCAGATCTTTCGCCATCACGCATTTTACCGCCATAATGTCCCATTAAAATCTCACAAATAACTCCTATTTAAACCTTTATTTCATTTAAAATTTAATCAAAATTCCAGCCCCAAACTTGCCTTTATAGCCATATTAACTTCCTGCATAATGCCTTCATCAAGCATAGAAATCTTCTTTTTTATTCTTGATTTATCTATTGTTCTAATTTGATTTAACAATATTGTAGAATCTTTAGGCAACTTAGAATCTTTACTCTCTACAAAAACATTAGTAGAATAATTTTTTTCATAAATTTTTGTAGTAATCGGAGCAATAATTGTTATGGGGCTATATTCATTTGAAATATCATTTTGGATTATCAATACTGGTCTAATTCCTCCCTGTTCAGAACCTGCAACTGGTTCTAAATTAGCCAAAACTATTTCTCCTCTTTTAATTTTCATTCCACTCCCAATCAAGAGTTGCATCAGTAGATTCCCATTCCTTAGTTATTCTTAAACTATCTTCAGCCATCACCTTACAACCCTCTATCATTAAATCGATTTGTTTTCTCCGTTGCATCTCTAATGTTTTCATCATATTAACTATAACATCTTCATAAGTCTCATTACTCTTCTGTTTCATTCTATCAAGAGCATTTTTCACATTTTCATTAAGTTGGATACTTGTAACCATATATTCTATAGTTAAACTATAGTTATAAATCTTCCTATTTCATCCCCTCACAACTTTCATCCCCATAAGGAAAAAGTTCCCCATATCCTTTATCAACTATCTCCTCATTTACAGAAATATTCATACCATTAATATATACGTACGCAAGAGTTCTATTATATTTGTCTTCTCCATGCCTATCAATTCTCAGTTCATTCCCATATAAACTATTAGATAAAAATATCATCGCTTCTGCATATCCTTCTTCATCAACTTCTGGAGTATTTACGCATATTAATCTAATAGTTTCATTATTATACACAAATGTATCTCCATCAATTACTCTTATTTTATTTTCCTTTGATGTTTGGTTATTAGAATTAATATTCAGATAAATAACAAATAAAACAATAACTGCTAATAATATAATTACTGTATAAGTCGCTATCTTATTTTTACCCATATTATGATAACCGCAATCCTTTTATATTAATCCTTCTATAATTAAACATAAAAGATGGTAGCTGACATTGCAATCGAAGTTCTTTATCCCGCACTTCTTGGAGGTGTGGGAGGATTAGCTAGAGGATTAGTAGGATTATTAAAAGCAATTTCCCTGCGAAGAAAAATCTTATGGGGATATTATGCAATTACAGTAGTAGTCGCGGCGGTTATAGGAATATTTGTGGGAATTGTATTTAATGTAGATTATCGTCTTTCATTGCTTGCAGGATACGCAGGAACAGACATTTTAGAAGGTATTTACAAATCTTTCTCCGTGCAAAAGGTATATGTTTCAACAGCAAGGAGTAAATAATGGGATGGAAAAATTTACATTACTGGTGGAGATGTGGAATAACTTTCGCAATAATTTCAGCCATATTAAGTAAAGTATATTATTTTCTACTTTTAATTTTTTGGTCAGACTTACCTTTATTACATTGGATAATAAATTGGCCCAGCATATTGTTTGGTGTTTTTCCATATATTTATGACTCTGCTGGAGCTCCAGTAGTATCGTTCGGTAAAGGACTTATAGATCCAATCTCATTAATAGTTAATGCTGGAATTTATTTCTTAATTGGTGCAATAATTGGATATCTATTAGCTAGACCTATAAAAGGTAAATTAAAATCTAAAAAGAGTAATAAAGCAAAATGAGCAAAGTAATTTCAGTAGAACTCACAGACGAATTATATAAAAAATTAAAGGCAAGGGCAGGTAAAAACTATCAAGACTTAGATGAACTAATTGAAGACATTATAAGAAGAAGTATGCTTTCATATAAGAAGAACTCATCTAGCAGTTCAGGAAAAGTAGATGACGCTTTAATACCATTATTCTCAAGAGAAAAGAAAGGAAGGAAGAAGAAAAGATCGTAAGATAATTTTATCTCCAAAGGGCTAACAATATTAGTTTATTACTGCCTTAATTTTAATAGAATAAATCATGGATTTTAACTTGAAAATTACCTAAATCTTTAAATGGTATATTAAAATAAGCTCTTGATGAGCATTAATTTAAGACAATATTCAACACATTTAAACCTAAGAGCAACATGGTATAATAACAATTCAAGTTCTATAACTTTTTCAAGACACTATACGGCCGGAGAACAGGGAAATTGTATGGGTTTGAACGAAGCAGTTTTATTTCAACTTATAAAAAGCGATTTAAAAAATGCAGCAAGAGGAGGAAGAGATTACTTGCTAAAGCAAACAGAATTTCTAGTCGAAAGAACTGAAAATATATTTGCATATATGGGAAGAAAGGCAGGATGGATAAAAGATGAAAAAAAGAAAAAAGATTAATTCACCACTTCTTCAAATCAGCAATTTCCTGCAAAACTCTTAATTCATTGCTTGTAAGCAATTCTTTATTTTTCTTAAATTCCTTATATTGTTTATCTGAAATATTAGCGTATAAATATTTCTTATCTCCCAAAACCCTATCAAATTGTATTCCTGGAAGTGCAATCGCAAGTTCTTTTCCTTCTTCAGCAACATTTACACTTGTTTTATCTTCCTGCAAACTCTTTACACGAGCTACCTCTTCTCCAGATTCATCTATCATTGGAATTCCTACTTTTGCTTTGCCAGCTAAAACTCTAACTCCAAACACTGCGGGATTGCTATTTCTAAAAACATATTGATGTAAAATTTCAAGCTTGCATATCGTTGCCAGACCAAGCATCTTCTCTTTCCTTATCTCTTCATCTTTTTCCTTTCTCCACTTTCCTAAATCTTCTATCAACTTGTAAACAACATCATTTGTAAATATTTTAACACTCGCAGGAACCTCCACATCTGAATCAAGATTGACATTAAATCCTACAACTACTGCATCTAACGGATTAATATCTAAATTTGCTTTCGCAGAAACTATATCGCTCTTACCTATACTACCTATACCTGCCTTGATAATCTGCACCCTCTCCTGTTTAAGCAAGGTAATTAAAGCTTCCAAACTTCCAAGAGAATCTGCTTTTATGATAATCCCTTGCTTGTCCGTTTCAATCGTTTTCTGCATATCTCTCTTAAATGCTTTCTTAACTTCTTCTATATCTTCTCTTACTTCTTGGAATGGGACTCCTGCAAGTATTCCTTCAGTTTCAGTAAGCTGCATCTTAACTCCTGTAGCCGCACTAACACTTTTCACAGGACTATATTTATTAGAAAGCGGGACTATCTCCCCCAAGGCTCTTACTTTTGATATTACGGGTTCTCCAAAACTTGCTATAACTAATTCATCCCCCTCATCCAAAGTCCCATCATAAATTATGGCTTCTGCCCATTGCTGTCCTTTTGATTTCTTAACTTCTAAGATGACTCCTTTAGCCATATCATTCACTTTCAATCTTTCTTTCAAAAATCTCTGGCATAATCCTGCAAGTACAAACAATAACTCACTTATTCCCTCTTTATTTCTAGCACTGCATGGAACGAGGGCAATCTTCTTTGTAAAATCTTTAACCTCATAAAATAAATCTGATTCGAATCCATGTTCATGTAAAGATCCCTGAAAAGTCAATAAACATTCATCAAATTCTTGCCTTACATGTATCGCCTGACTTTCAATGCTCTCCTTGATACTATTTTTCTTCTGCCAGCCAGAGATAGTATCCACTTTATTCAATGCAATAAGAAAGGGGGTTTTATGAGCCTTCAAAATCTGCAAAACTTCTGCAGTCTGTGGTTTAATGCCGTCTTTAATATTAACTACTAATATTGCAAGGTCAGCAAGATTCCCTCCTCTCTTTCTCAAATTAGTAAAGGCGGCATGTCCTGGAGTATCAATAAAAAGAAATCCTGGAATATCCAACTTCACACCCGATTTTTCAATTAGGGGACAAGTTTTCAACATTTGCTCCCTGGGATATTTTGTAAAGCTTATCTTCTGTGTAATCCCTCCTGCTTCTGATTCCTGCACAGAAGTTCCTCTAAAACAATCAAGAATACTAGTCTTTCCGTGATCTACATGTCCGCATACAGTAACTATAGGTTGCCTTATTCTTTGATTTTCCTTTTCCATAACTATTTTCTCCCATACGTCCATTTTAAAGCAAACAGGTGTTTTTAAAACTAATCAAAGACAATAATATTTTTATACGCTGATTAAAGAGCTAAATTATGGAAGGAGTCTCAAAAGTTTCCTATAAACCAGAGTTTAACTGTATTTTTACATATAGAAAAAAGATAGATCCAGAAATCAAATCATCTAGAGGAAGAAGCAAGATATAATTTGTTTAGAGAAGTTAGGCGACATTTCAATACCACTTATCCCTCTGAAGCTTGGTAGCTAAATAGCCCCTTCCAGATCTTCCTCGCCCACTTCTTCTTCCCCTCTCTCTTCTTTTTTATCACCTTTCACACTCTTTTTCCCAGAAGAAAAACCTTCCGAAGAATCTGATGAATCTGAACCTTCCAAATCTTTTTCATCTATAGAATTGATTGAAGCCTTGAAAACTTTAAATTGATCTGCAGGAATTCTTGTGCCTGCTTTTGTAAATCCCGTATATCTTTCACTTTTGACAAATTCTCTAATTGTTAATCCTCTTTTCCCTCCAAAATCATCAATTCTTATCACAATATCTGTTTCATTATTCTTTTTTATTCTATCAATATCTTTTTCCATATCAAATCATTTGCATTATATACTATTTAAATTAACTGTCATTCTAAAATCTATCATCAAAAAAACAATGTTTTGTTTGTTTTTAGGATGTTCAAGATGTCAAACATCTTGACATAAAAAGAATTGTTTAAGAACTATAATATATATATATATTAACACCAATGAAAAAGAAAATTAACTACACTTATCTAATTGAGATATATGAATCGCCCGCAAATCTCCCAGCCAGTTTCGCCAAACATACTTGGTTTGTTGTAACTAAAAAAGGCAGAAAAACTCGCTACGAAATTTTAATGAGAAAAAATATTAAACAAGAATTAGGATATTTTCATATAAATTTTCTTCCTCCATATAGTGGATTATTTATATTTCCAATAGACATTCCCTTTTTCTTTAAATCAAAAAAACTTGGAGAAATAAAGGGCAATTCAAACTCTCAAGCAGAAAAGATGGCTCAATTCATTAAAAAATCAATCCATACTTATCCTTACATAAATAATTATCATTTACTCGGTCCAAATAGTAATACCTATACACAATATGTTTTAAATCAATTTCCAGAATGCAAAGCCAGATTAAATACAACACATATAGGTAGACATTACAAATTAAACTAATGTCAGCCAATTATCCATTATAAAATCCATAATAAAGTGCAAATGCAACAACAATGTAACTTGCAATTCTAGGAAATATTCCATAAATTAAAAAATTACTTTTAGATAAATGCAAAGCACCGAATATCATGGGGATATAGGGCAAAGGAGATATCGCAGATATTAAAACAAACCATTTTCCTTCTTGATTAAGCAACGATTTTATTCTCTCTATCCTTTTCTCGTTGAAAACTTTATTTATCAAGTCCAATCCATAATATTGTCCGACAGCAAAACCTAAAGAAGAACCAAGAACCGCACCAGTCAAGACGCTAAATAAATTAACCAATATATCTGCACCAAATATATGTGCACTTATCATGGCAACATGGCCTGAGATGTATTGGGGAACAAATTCTAGCAAAAAAGACGCAATAAAAACAGCAAGAGAGCCATAAGTCTCAATATACTTATCAACTTCAAATCTCAAAAAAGAAGCAAACATTATACTAAGGACAAATAAAACAAGAAATAATGTAAATGCTACCCATATAATTTTTCTTGCATCTTCCTTTCTCATAAAATTTGCATGAATTAGTATTATTTAAGAACTATTGTTCAACCCAGATAATTATTTATACCAGATAAAATGCAGAGATTCATGGAATTGAACAGAGTACAAAGAATGATGCTCGGAATAGCAGTAGGAGATGCTTTCGGTCTAGGCTATGAATTTGTCGGAAAAAGACAGGAATAAAAAACAAATTTAATTTTACAGGATATGCTATAAATCTTTCTCAAGATTTCCCTCAAGTCGCAGGGCATTATTCTGATGATACACAAATGTCCATAGCTGTTGCAGAAGTCTTATTAGAGGCAAGTCTTCCAGTGCCCTATCTTTTCAGCAACGCGTTCACAGATGCTTTTAAGAGAGATCAAATAAATGGATATGCTAGGGGATTTCAAAGATTTTTAGAAGAAGTGGTAAAAGAAAAAAGTCCTGGACAGGTATTTTTAGATAGAATAAAACCAGATTCAGAAAGAAATGGGGCAGCAATGCGTTCAGTACCTATTGGAGTTTTATACACTCCAGAATTAACGAAAAATGTTGCCATAATAAACGCCTCGCTAACTCACAAAACTCCGAAAGGCATTGCTTCCTCAATTGCTGTAGCTTTATTATCTCATAATGCCTTATACTACAGAAGAACAGGTCTGGAAGAAAGAACAATAAAAAACTGGATTAGTCCAATTGATAAGGAATCTGCAGAGCACTATTTAGCAACTTCCAAACTAAGACAAGAAGACCTTGAATTATTATTCGGAAGAGATAAACAAGAATCTATAAGGGAGGGGTTCCGTGCGATGGAATGAGGACTGTCGGAGCAGTTATGTATCTTTTAAATAATTTCGGAGATAATCCTGCAGAACTATTAAAGCAGGCTATCCTCTTGGGTGGAGATACAGACAGCACAGCCTCAATTTCTTTAGGAATTGCAATGATAAATCATTCTCTTGACAAGTTGCCTGAATTCCTATTAAAGGACCTTGTCAACCATAAATTTGGAAGGGATTTCATAATAGATCTTGGAATACGGCTCTCAAAAAAATATAATATTGCATAAAGTTAAAAGGCATTCTTTTTTAATAAGACAATGAAACTAAAAACATTTAAGATAGGAAAACTAACAATCAAAAATCCCATTTTACTAGCGCCAATGGTAGACGTAACTGACTTGCCTTATAGATTAATATGCAAAAAGGCAGGAGCAGATATAGTTTACACAGAAATGTTATATGTGGATGCAATTATACATGAAAATAAAAAGACAAAAGAATTAATGACAACAGTAAAAGAAGAAAAACCAATAGGCATTCAAATAACTGGAAGTAACATAGACCACTTCAAGAAAGCAATTCCCTACCTAAAAAATTACGATTTCGTAGATTTAAATTGCGGATGTCCTAGCGAGAGAATAGTAGGTAATGAGGCTGGCTCCTATCTTCTCAACAACCCAAAAAAGATTGCAGAAATTATAAAACTTCTTAAAAAAGAAAAATTAATTGTAACAGTAAAAATCCGTCTTGGATTTCACACTAATAATGTCTTGAATATTGCTGAGGAGATAGAAAAAGCAGGAGCAGACGCATTAACAATACATGCAAGACTTTCAATTCATAGCAATAAAATTCCAGCAGATTGGAAGGAAATAGAAAAAGTGAAAAAGATTCTTAAAATTCCTGTAATTGGAAATGGAGATATACATGATGGAAAATCAGCAGAAGAGATGTTAAAAATTACAGATGGTTGTATGATTGCCAGAGCAGCCATAGGAGACCCCGATATATTTTATAGAATCAAGCATTATATTAGAACTGGTGAAGAGATTCCATTCTCATTTGATCGAAATATGGAATATCTTTCCCTCTATCTAAAATATTGCAAAAAATACAAATTCAACGACCTACACAGAATAAAGCATCTTTCATGTAAATTTATTAGAAATATAAAAAATGGCAGTAAATTGAGAAATGAGATTATGCAATGTAAATCTCTGGAAGACATTGAGAACATGATTGAGAAGTTATAACGGTAATATTTATATACCTCTATATACAATAGATATAGGGATATACCTATTATGGCTAACACAACACAAATAATAAAGAAAGAAAAAGCAGAATTTCTACATTCTCCTACTTTGAACACCATTCTCATGGTTGAGCAGATATTAAAAAATGTTGGAGAAGTAGTAAAGTTATCAGAACTTAAAAGAAGACTTCCAAAAAAAGTAATGCATCCAACACTAATACAAATTCTAAATTATCTTCAAATAAGCGGAAAAATAGTAATCGGCACAAAGGGAATTCTTTGGGTTTTCACAGAAAGAAAAGAACTTAACTCCCTCATAAATTCAGGAATTGAGTTATGAACAAACCAGTAAAGGCAATCTTAATTGGAGAAGCAAAAGAGGCTTACAAAAAGTTGATTGAAGTAACTGGATTGCAGATAAAACACGGAAAAGAGAACACCGAAGAAATGCAACTTCTAAAATCAATAAAACAAAAAACAGAATTCATAAAACAAAATCCTTTCTATGGGGATAACATAAAAAAGAATTTAATTCCGGAAGGTTATAATGTCAAAAACTTGTGGAGAGTTGAATTAATCAATTATTGGAGAATGCTTTACACAATTAAAGGAGACCAAATTGAAATTGTTTGTTTTATTCTTGACATTTTAAGCCATCCAGATTATGATAAAAAATTTGGATATAAAGGAAGATAATTCTGCTTAAACTAAGGGGCTCTAAATCAACAATCTTTATTAATAGATATATTTAAGAAAATAAATGAAATATAAAATTGCAGAAGTTTATACTTGGCTGTATAGGCAATTTTCAAATAAACCTCCTGAAAAAAGAAGAGGTGATAGCGATCCAAGAACACTTGATTTGGTCACAAGACTAAAGTTAGTAGAAGTATTAGAAAAAACTTCAAAATTTATAAGAAATCAATAAAATCTATATAAAACTAAAATCTTCTTCTGCTGAAAGAAGTTCTTTGTGTATTTTTACTGTATGCCCTTCTTCCTCCGCCCCTAGAACTTCCGCCGTGTCCAGAACCTCTTGAACTCCTTCCTTCTGACCTTCCTCTTCTATCTCCACTTTCTTCTCTTCTCCCCTCGCTGATCCTCCCTCTTCCTCCGCCGTATCCTCTACCTCCAGATCTTCCTCCTGCTCGGGGGAATCTTCCCGGCCTAAAATCTCTTCCACTACTTTCTGATCTTCCTCTCCCATATTCTCTTCCTCCCCCATAACCTTCTCTACTTCCGCCCCTTCCTCCGCCACCACTAAATTGAACAAAAACTTTTTCTATTTGTGGCAATTCAACCTTATCTATATTCAATTCAGGATTCTTTAATACCATTCTGAAATTTTCATAATCTCTTGCAGAAACTATGCTTATTGCAATTCCATCTTTCCCAGCTCTCGCAGTCCTTCCTATTCTATGAATATATTCCTTGCTATTCGCAGAAATATCGTAATTATATACATGGCTCACATTCTTAATGTCTAATCCTCTTGCTGCAACATCTGTACAGACTAAAACTCCGACTCTTTCTGACCTGAAATGCTCCATTACTTTATTTCTTCTTGCCTGAGACAATCCTCCATGAATTGCAACCGCATCAATTCCGTGCTTTTCAAGCATATTTGCTATAAAGTCTGTATTTCTCTGAGTATTACAGAATACCATTATCAATCCAGGATGTTCACTTTTTAATAAGTGCAACAACAAAGAAAATTTAATATCTTGCGGAACATCATAAAATACTTGCTTTAACTTGCTTGGGTCAACAAAACTTTCTAATGCTATTGACTCTGGATTTTTCATATACTTCTTTGCAATATGTTCTATATCTGAAGAAATAGTTGCAGAAAACAACATGGTCTGTCTATTCTTTGGACAAGCTTCAACAATCTTTACTACATCATCTATAAAACCCATATCCAACATTCTATCTGCTTCGTCCAATACTAGGGTCTTCACTTTTCCAAGATGCAATGTCTTTCTCTCCAAATGGTCAAGTATTCTTCCAGGAGTTCCAACAATTATGTCTGCATGCTTCAAATATCTTATCTGGGGTTCTATCCCTACTCCTCCGTAAACTGCACAAACTTCTACTCCATTATATTTTGAGAATTTGTCTAAAGAAGAAGCAACCTGTTCAGCTAATTCTCTTGTAGGTGTAAGAATCAAAGCTTGGACGCCCACCCCATGTTTTACATGTTCTATTATGCTAGCTCCAAAAGCAAGTGTTTTTCCGCTTCCTGTAGCGCTTCCCCCTATAACATCTTTCCCAGCTAAAGCTAAAGGAATTGTTTTTTCCTGTATTTCTCTTGGCTTATCAAAGCCACTTTCCTTTAACGACCTTATCAGCTGTTCTGACAGGCCTAACTTCCTGAATTCTTCCATGTAAATGTCTCGCAAACAAGAAATAGTCAAACTGCTATTTCTTATACACAATTATAATTGATTGAAAATGTGGCTATTTAAATCTGCTTATTAATAGAAACCCTTAAAATCTTGCATTATCTAATTCCAATATGAAAAAAGAGCAAAATAAAATTTTCTTGTATAATACATTAACAAAAAAGGAAGAAACATTCAAACCAATAAAAAGCAATGAAGTAGGAATTTATTCATGTGGTCCTACAGTATATTGGTATCAACACATTGGCAATCTTAGAACATACATATTCTCAGACATTCTAAAAAGAACTCTTATGCATGCGGGATACAAAATAAAACAAATAATAAACATAACAGATGTAGGACATTTAACAAGTGATGCAGATGAAGGAGAAGACAAAATGGAAAAAGCCGCAAAGAAAGAGCATAAATCTGCACAAGAGATAGCAAATCATTACTTTTCTGTTTTCCATGGGGACATGAAAAAATTAAACATATTAGAGCCAAGCAAATGGACAAAAGCAACTGAACACATAAAAGAACAAATTGAATTAATTAAAAAGTTAGAAAAGAAAGGTTATACATACAAAACAAGTGATGGAATTTATTTTAACACTAAAAAATTCAAGTCATATGGAAAATTAGCAAATCTTAACATAAATGAATTAAAGGCAGGAAAAAGAATTGATATGGGAGATAAAAAAAACAAAACTGACTTTGCATTATGGAAATTCTCAAACGAAAGCGATAAAAGACAACAAGAATGGGCCTCTCCTTGGGGCGTAGGTTTTCCCGGATGGCATATAGAATGTTCAGCCATGAGTATGAAATATCTTGGCAATCACTTTGATATTCATACAGGAGGGCAAGACCATATTCCAATCCATCATACAAATGAAATTGCTCAGTCAGAAGCAGTAACTAATAAAAAATTTGTAAATTACTGGCTCCATGGAGCCTTCCTTCTCTTCAATGGAGAAAAAGTATCAAAATCAACCGGAGGATTATACACAATAGACGAATTAGAAAAATTAGGATATAAACCGATGCATTATCGTTATCTCTGTCTACAAACACATTATAGAAAACCATTAAATTTTTCTCTTGAAGCATTAGATGCATCAAAAAATGCATATGAAAATTTAAAAAGAAAAATAGTGGAGTTAAGGAAAAATCATTTTCCAGGAGACAATTCTAAAGAAAAATATGAATCTGAATTTCACAAAGCAGTTTATAATGATTTAAGCATTCCCACAGCATTGCAAGTATTTCACAATGCTTTGGATGATAAAGACTTCGATTCTAAAATAAAATTAAAATTATTAGAACATTTCGATTCAATTCTTGGTCTAGGAATAAAAGAGATGAAGGAAGAAAAAGTAAAGATTCCAAAATCTGTATTAGATTTAGCAAAAGAAAGAGAAAAATTAAGAAAAGACAAAATGTGGGTTGAAGCAGATATAATTAGGTCAAGAATTCAAGAGCTCGGCTTTTTAGTGCAAGACACCCTATCTGGAAGCAAATTAGAAAAAAATTAGTTACACGATCAAACCGAAATAAGCAGGTTTCACCTCTCGGTTCGCATAAAGCTTGTGCCCACCCTTCAGTATCGTGTAACCTCCCTTCAATCTCTTTCCGGGATTAGAGATGATAAAATCAACCACCTCCCTTTTCTAAAGCATCAGAAGTTTATATACCCTTATAACCTTTTTAAAATAGTAAAAATACTAAAACAGTTTACTCTCCAAAATCATCTTCGTCTTCTTCTTCGTCGTCTTCGTCATCTAAATCATCTGAGTCGTCTGTGTCTAACTCCTCATCAAGGTCTTCTTCAAGATCTTCATCCTCTTCATCATCTTCCATCTCTTCTTTGTCTTTAAACATCTTTGGACCTCCTTTCCGTTAATCAAACCCACTATTAACTGCCTCTTTTAAATCTTACTATAGTTGAGAATATTTAGTTAAGCGCCCAGACCAAACACGGAACATAGAGTCCAACACCTAAATTGAACCCTTATGCATTTCCTATTGTTTCAAATACCTTGTAGATTATATAGTTTTCTATTGAATCAATTTTTAG
This sequence comes from Nanobdellota archaeon, assembly GCA_038045265.1. GTDB lineage: Archaea > Nanobdellota > Nanobdellia > Pacearchaeales > GW2011-AR1 > SICV01. The sequence goes on from JBBSYL010000002.1 coordinate 19,871, forward strand.
TTTTTAACCACATTTCATTGAAGTAATTTCTAAGATTATCTGCAAGAGATTGAGAATGTATTAATACTGAAAATATCTGTTCACCCCAAGATACAAGCAGAATTTTATCAGTTATTATATCTATATTGCCTGGAAGAGGTAAATCTGAAAATCTCATAGTTAGATACTTTGATTTCTTAGCAAACCATGAATTCTTATACTCTCTATTGCAAATTCCTCTGTTCTTAGTTTTGTTCACCAAATCAGTAATGCTATTATAAAATAAATTAGATTCTTCTCCATATTTATCATCATGAATGTAGAAGAATAATATCTCGTCCTTTTTTGATGAACTTTTGCACAATTTTTCATAAGCTGTTCTTAATCCTTTTTTACCTAAGAATACCTCTGCCTCTTGTTTTGATTTAATATCTTGTAATTTTTCTAACTCTGGAAGAACTTTTTTTAATGCTTCCTTCTCTTGAGATATTCTTTCTTGCTTCTTGTCAAGATAATCGATAAGATTAGAAGGGGGTGCTGCCTGAAAATGTCTTGTTTTATTCTTAATAATAAAACTTACAATTCCCTTTTCAGTTAATCTATTTAAGATATCATATATATTTGAATAAGAAACCTGAGATTTTTTTACAATAGGACCAACAGTTGAACTTCCTAATTCTGTTAAAGCAATATATACCTTTGCCTCTCCTTCTGTTAAACCTATCTTCAATAAATCAAAAATCTCTTTGTTAACCATCAGCGATTATTGTAAAAGTAGTATATAATTCTTTCTATTATACCTACTGTACAGGGGAGGTAAATAATATAAGCCATATTTATTGGAAGATATTAAGGAGAAAAGAAAAATGCCATTATGCGGGTTTAACCAAGAAATGTTAGAAGGATTAGATTCCTTTCATAAAGGGTTAGTTGAACATGGGATAATTCATCGTTCTAAAAATGAAAGCCAATCTATAGAACAAACTACTACTAATGAATTAGAGGATATGAATAGATTTTTAAAAGAAACATATAACATTAGTAATCCAGAACTGCGAGAACTGACGGAAGCACTTACCAAATATGCATCCGCTTTTTATAAGTTAGTTCAAAAGAAAGGGGTTACTCAATATCTACAACTTATTCAATTCCTTAATAAATTTTATTTTGAAATGGACAATAAGTATTACTCTGAACTAGAAGGTGAGCCCGAGGACATGAAGAAACTTGCTCTTTATTTAAATAATTTGAGAGATTATTAAAATGCCACCAAGCGGATTCAGTCAAGATGCAATAAACGGACTACTTGTTTTTGTTAGAGATAACTATCAAAGAACATTAGACAAATACAGGAGTCAAGACTTAACAGAAGAAAGAACCTTAAAGATAGTATTGAGTATTTAGATACTCTTGTTGAGAAATCAGCGCCTATTGCTCTTGACGGGACAGTCTCAAGAGAAGGAATTAAAGGATTACAATTGTTTGTTTCGACAAACTTTAGAGATTTGATAAGAGAAATACATATAGGTAAAAAAGTAGAAGGAAATGCTATGGACTTACCGCAAAATAACTTAGTAAAGTTTAAATAACTCTCTTTCTTTAATACT
>JBBSYL010000003.1:0-2631 GCA_038045265.1 Nanobdellota archaeon
ATCATCACTGAATTTATGAAACATATGATTTGACAATGCATTAAACTCTGCCTCTAATACTTCAGGTTTATTAAATTTTTTAGCCGTATCAACAATCTCTTCTTTTATCATCGCTCTCAATTTTATATTATCAAAAACAGCATCCCAATTTCCCGCCCATCCCTTAACCTGAGATGCAATAGCCTTAACTATCTCAGAATCACCATTTATCAATTCCTCTGTCGGCTCCAACTCATCTGTTTCCACATTGTACCTCATTAAATCTACAAATCCTCCCTCTTCCAAAGGGTCATTCTTCCAATGCTTCCTCACTTCAGTAATGCTCATGACTCTTCTTGTGCTATGCAATCCATCAGCAGTCTTCACTGGATTAGCAACTACAATTATATCTGTAGCCTTAAAGCTTGTAGCAGGCACATTCAAATCATTAACAACTCTATCAAAAACCCCATAAGGAGAATCTCCATGTATTGTTCCTGCGACGACGTTTGCCAATGCACCAACTCTCATCGCCTCATATAATGCCCTCGCTTCATTGCTTCTTACTTCCCCAACAATTAAAGCAGAATCTCCCAATCTCAAACTTGTCCTTATACCTTCTGCAGCCTCTATTTCTGTGCTTCCCTCCACAAGTGCGCTTCTTACTTTCATTCTTAAAATGTCATAATTCAACTCCCTTAATGCGTCTACAGGCAATTCCAATGTATCCTCAATAACAATTGTTCTAAACTTAGGAATTATCTCCAGCATTAAACTTCCAAGCAAGGATGTTTTTCCAGAGCTTCTTGTTCCAGCAACAAGCAAGGTTCTACTTCCATCGATTATAAAACTAAGCAACCCAGCAGCAAGCCCATTTATCATTTTATTTTGCACAAATAAAGGTAGCGTCCAAGGTTTATCTCTATGTCTTCTTATGGCGTATGACAACCCATCCGGCGACAACGGTTCTTTTACTGCCGCAACTCTTGCTCTTATTTTTCCAAATACTAAATCTGTATCTAAAACTGGATTTGCTTCATCCAATGGCCTTCCACTTTGCAACCTCAACTTAGCCGCCCACGAATCTGCATCTTCATAACTTGGAATAATATTTGTTGAACATTCATCATACTGCTGATGCCTCACATAAGCAGGATTTTGCGCGATCGGAGCATTTAGAACAATATCTTGTAACTTCTCATCGAATAATAAAACTTCTATTAAACCAAAGCCAATTGTATGTCTCACAAGTATATGTGCCAGTTTAGTCAGCTCTTTATAACTCAATCCTATTCCTTTACTCGCAGCCAATTCAGCAAGTAAGTCTTTTGCAACATTGAAAAAAACATTTCTTGTCTTTTCAGGATCTGTAAACTCCTCAGCCTTTGGTCTATGTTCTGTAAGTACAGTTCTTGCCAGATTAAGCAACGCATGATGCTCTTCACTCAAACTATACTCTGGAGGCATTATGTGATAAACATATTTCGGATCATCATCTCTTTTTAATATTGTTACAGTAATTGCTTCCATATCTGCTTCAATTTCATACTGATCAATAAGCTTGGCTCTCTCGGGAAACTGTGCCACAAGCCTCGTAAAAGTAAAATTGGGAAGAACATCTGCTCTAAACACCTGCCTATAAACTTCCCTCCCCGTACCTGCATCAGAGGAAGTAGAAATTAATTTTATTAATCCTGTTCCTTCAATAAATCCTAAAACCCTTTCAAGCAATCTTATATAATTTATCAAAGCACCTGGATTCGAAACTTTTCCTGAATCAAGTTGTCCTTTTAAAGTCTTAACTCTCCTCTTTAATTCTAGATAACATGCATAGGGGTCTTGCTTCATCAAGCTAAGTAAATATCTTAAATCTTCATAGATTTCTGCAACATTGCCATACAATTTTAATTTTTCAACGCTTAGTAATCCTTCTTGCTTTGTAAGATATATATAAAGGCGAGCTATCTCAGAAAGCAATAAAACCTGCTCACTTGCATAATGATAATTTCTCTGTTGTACAAAAACCACTCTTGAAACTTCAGGATTATCAACAAGTGCATCAACTGTTCTAGCCATAACTCCTGGATTTTCCGAAAGATTTGGAACAAAATTTGCATTCATATAGTTAACATATAAAACGCTTTCTCCTTGTTTTCTCTCTACTTCAGAAGCATACAATGGCGCATTCTTATCAAAAATCATATTTCACCTCTCCTCTTTCTGTTATCTCCTTATTAAATAAATTTCTATACCTTACTTTAAAATAAAAACTATATAAACCCCTGCCCCCTATAATCGCTATGGAATACACTTCGCAGGATAATTTTACAGATTATGGTACAAAACTAAGAGATCTTGAAGAAAAAATACGCCTTCTAAAAGATCGCCTTCTCCTTGTAGGTAAAAGTTTAATAGAGCAAAGAGAAAAGACGCTCGAAGAAACTAATGAAATAAAGAAAGCAATTCTCAAACTATCAGAAGAGAACTTAAGAATGAAAGAACTGCTTGGCAGAGTTTCAGAACAGTTAAGCAATTCAGCAAGAAAAGAAGAGCTACTTATTTTACAAAGACAACTGGATCTTTTAAGGGAATAAACAAGATACTGTTTACTTAAAGGGATATGATTAAATAGTCAAGTCTCCTCCTTTTTTA
>JBBSYL010000004.1:0-17943 GCA_038045265.1 Nanobdellota archaeon
TAAAAAAGGAGGAGACTTGACTATTTAATCATATCCCTTTAAGTAAACAGTATCAGTGCTTAATTAGATTTAAATAGAGATGATTTATGGATTTGGAATGCCAAATTATGATTATGTATGTGGTAAATGCGGGGAAAAGTATGAATTGAATCATCCAATGAGTTCTAAAGGTAAATACAGATGTACTGCGGATGGTTGTGAAGGACTATTAGCTAAAATACCCAGTAGTTTCGGCATAGGGGGTTCTGGGAATGGGAAAAGTGCGAGTCTACCTGAAGATTCTGTGAAAGCTATTCCAGCTATGCAGAACATTGGATATATAGACCATAAGAAAAAAGTTGTTGTGAATAAAACCCCTCTTACTAGAACATTTGTTACTGGGGCACAAATAGAAAGGGCAGTAAAAAGTGGAAATTATGCTTTTACAGGAGATGGAAATTTGCATTTTATTGAGTCAGATAAGTAAATTTATTAACATATAATTTTCTTAATAATATGATAAACGAGTTTTTGGCTAATATTGTTCTGGCTATTGTTCAAGGTATAGCTGAATGGATACCAATCTCTAGTTCGAGTCATTTAGTTCTCGTTGGGAAACTTTTAGGATATGATATAAGTTTGCAAACTTCTGTGGCGTTGCATTTTGGAACATTGATGGCGGTATTTGTTTACTTTGGAAAGGATATAGTAAATATTTTGAGAGATTTATTTAGATTAAAATTTAAAAGCGAAGATGGAAAGCTTGGAGTTGCGATTATAATTGCTACAATTCCTGCAGGAATTATTGGATTTTTCTTAAGAGATATTATATCTGAAATGGGAAATAATCTTAGATTGATTGCAATAGGGTTAGCTATAACAAGCATAATTTTGTTTATAGGAAGCATTTCGAGAAATAAGAATAAAGACATAGGTTATGGATATGCATTATTTATTGGATGTGTGCAGATACTTTCATTGTTTAGGGGGATATCTAGGTCTGGAAGTACTATCTCTACTGCTTTGTTGCTTGGGATGAATGAGAAAAATGCAGTGAAATTTTCTTTTTTGCTTTCAATACCTATAATATTTGGAGCAAATATATTGAGTATTGGGAATAACACTCTGCCTTCTGAATTGTTTATCGCAAGTTTTGTTTCATTTTTAGTAGGATTATGCATGATACATTTTTCATTCAAATATATTTTATCGGATAGGAAGAATTTGAGATGGTTTGCTTTGTTTGTGCTTTTGGAAGCGATTGTTATTTTGATTTCTATTCTGTTTTAAATAGAAAGATTTTTAAGTAAGGAAATTCTTACTTGTATATGGAAACTAAAATAATTAAAGTTACAGATAAAGGACAAATATCTTTGCCTGTTCAGATAAGAGAAGCACTTAATATTGAACAGGGGGATGAGCTAATTATAACTCGAGATGACAAGGCAATCATTATTAAAAAGATAAGAAAAGAAGATTTTTCTGATTTGCTAAAACATAGTGAGAAAGTAGCGAAAAAGCTTTGGAATAATAAAGAGGATGAGGTTTGGGATAATGTATGAGCAAGGAGAAATTGTAGTAGTACATTTTCCTTTTTCAGATTTAAGTAATATTCGGCAGAGACCAGTTTTGATTTTATCAAAAAGTAAAGATAATATGCAGTCAGAGGATGTTGTTACTTGCGGAATAACTTCAAACTTAAAAAATACGCCCTATTCAGTTTTAATAGATAATAAAGATTTGGAAAAAGGAGTTATTCCAAAGGAAAGTAGGGTTAAAGTTAATAAAATTTTTACATTGGATAAGGCAATTATAAGGAAGAAGATTGCTAAACTGAATAAAAATTGTTTTGATAAAGTTAAGGAAGAATACTTTAAGATGATTTAAATGAGAAATTAAATTTTAGTATATATTCTTTGAAGTGAAGCAATGCTTATATACTGAAATGAAATGTTTTTTTAATGGGAAGAAGGCGTGATGTTAGATGTGATTTAGTTCTGCAGAGAAAGAAACCAATATATACTTCTTTTCAGCCTGAGGATTATGCAACAACGATAGGTTATAATCATGTTGTTGCAAAAAGAAATATAGGTGTTTTCTTTACAGGATTATCTGCTATTTATCTTGATGGAGGAAAAGTTAGAAGGATTACTAAAGCAGACACTGTTAGACTAATAGATGGGCAAGCTTTGACATTCAGACCAGATTTGACTCAGAAGGATTCTAAAGGACTTCACTTTACTGAAGTTAAGGCGGTGTCTAAGGCACATGGTGGGCAAGTTTTTCTTTATACAAAACAATTGGCTCATTATATAGGAGCTATGATGCAAAGAATGAATAAAGGAGATAGATTACCCAGTGTTAATTATGTATTATGGCGATATGCAAATAGGAATGATAATATTTCTCCTTATTCTATGGGTCCAAGAGAATTGCTTGAATATTTATCTTCCACTGTCAAGGGGGGGCTGGTTATCCCCTTGAATTTAACTTTGGCTGTTTATGCCTTGGCTAATCATCTTAGTTTAAATCATAGTGGTTCTAAACATTCTGAGAGCGAAGCTTCTTATAAACAACCAAGAATCTCTCTTCTTAGAGTATTGGGCGAGCAAGATGAAATGGTTAATTTGAGGGAGGGAGGAGTTATGGAAAAAGTATTTGATGATTATGTTTGTAGTTTGCAAAGAGAATTTAATAGAAAAAATACTGTCGGGCCTAGAAGAAGCTGGAGAAAGAAAACTAGAAGAAAACCATTAATTGTTTTAAAAGATGGATGGATTGATGGTGAAAAAAGAAGAGTAGAGGAAGTTAGAGAGTTTGCAAGTGAGCATCTCGCACTTGATAGTTTAGTTGTTGATAGAAATGATTCAAGATCTTTAAAAGGAAGAATGTTTTACAGGGGAAAAGCATTGAAGCTTGCTGATTTTCCAATTACGACTTATAGTTTTGAAAGTAGAGGAGCGGAGAGAAAATGGTTGGATCATTTTTCTGCTAATAGGGGAGAGATATTGAGATTTTTAAGAATTCCAGACTTTAAAGGTCAAGAAGAGAGAATGGAAAGAGAAGGGAAATTGCCATTTTAGTTTTACAATAATGCTTATAAACTTATTATTTAGATTTGTTTTATGGGTGTTGATTTGAGAGATAAGATAAGTGATGAGGAAATTAAGAGAGCGAGAGAAGTGCTTGACAGATTTGTTGTGAGAGATTTGAATAGGGCGAGTGCACTTGAATCTGGGGTATATGCTATTGCAAACAGGCGTCTATGTGGGATGGTGCGCCTGTGAGAGTTGTTGCTGGATTAAGAAATGGAAAAATGGATGAATATGCTAAACTAGATATTTTGTGCTATCCTGAAAAAGTAGAAAAGATTGCAAAAAAGAGAGGATGGAGATTTCATCATGAAAGAAGATTCGAACCATTTGTAAAATATTTTGGACCTTTGCAGGACGATTTCTGGACAAGTATAGTCATGGCAGATAAAGGGGTTAGGGATTTTTATGATGGTGCTATTAATTGGATGGCTTTCAAAACTATTTCTTTCTGGCATTTATGCATTGGAGGGGAGAATTTATTGCCCTTAGATGTTCATTTGCTTAGAACATTAAGAACAGATTTTGGATTGAAGATAGATGAAAAATATTTTACTGGGAAAAGGAGAAAAAGAAAAAAGTTTTCAAGATGGATTGTGCAGAAAGGATTATTCGGAGTGGATTTTGATTATGATGACGCAAATGTTCAAAGTGTTAGAAGTGTTCTAAGCAGGGCAGATTACTCAAGGGTAGAAAGAGAGGCGCAGGAATTATTCTCTAGAGATGAAAGATTTGTGGAAAATGGGAGATTGAATAATGCATTAGTTGCAGGTGTATTGTGGTGGAAGGGAGCGCAAAGAGGGGAATATGGGGCAGAGACCATATTTGGGAAAGGAGAGCATGGATTCGATAAATTACCTTATGGGGATTTAAGCAGATTTAAGGTTTAGGCTTCTTAAAATTAAGGAGGGGTTGATTGGGATCTCTTTTCTCTCTATTATCTACTCTTTTGCCTTTTTCATCATAAACAATAAAATAGCCATTATCGTGGTTTAGTTGAGTATTTGCTGTGCATAAACCATCAACTAAAGGACAGTTAGTGAGACAGGCATGGTAATTGCTTAAGTAGCATATTCTTGAACCTATAATCCAGAGTGCGGCGTCTATGTCCAATAAGCTTAAACCTTGTTGTCTTGCTGTTTCTACATAAGCTTGTTCTAAAGCATCAACTAATAATCCTCCTGAATGAATTTTTCCTTCTTGTTTCAGATGGTTTGTTAGTTCTACAGCATTTGTATTTATTAGTATTCTTGCTTTATGCCTATCTATTTTAGGTCTTATATTTTCAGGGTCTATAGGTAGAGCGATGTTTCTTGAAGCATATTCCATTAAAAGCAAATTGGCTAAACCAGTTCCTATTCCCTGTAATTTCATGAGTGTTGAACGGGCTTGAGAGACCGTTTTATATCTTACTAAATTTCTTGGATCTCCATCAAAATGATCCACCATAACTCTTGCATTGTTTAGGTAGCCTTGTGCAGTGCTCACATCTTTACTTATCGGAACATTATAGAATAAATTTTCTTTTAATACTTCTCCTATTTCTGAAACTTGCCTTTTGATTACTTCTTGTGGAAAGAAAATCCAGCGTTTTTCTGGATTGTCCCAAGCGAGTCTTGCCTGTCTTTGAACTATTTTTGAAACGGAAATTCTGTCAATTGATGTTATTGTATAGAGAAATAATCCTGCAAGATTTTTGTCTTTTGGTTCTCTTTGTTGTGGGGAAAATTCCATTTCTTCTGGGAGATTCCATTGAGGAAGGAATTCTTTGAAGCCATGCCTGAAAATTCCATATCTATTTTGAACTGCAGTATTTACCGCTTGCATAACTTCAGCTAATCTTCTTTGATGAATTATGAATCCTTCTTGTTTTACTATTTTGGGCATTAGAAATTATTTATTGGGCGGTATAAAAGGATTGTTGTTGTGGAAGAAATTAAATAGAATATGTAGTTAACTTAAGTATGTATAAATTATTTGTTGCTAATAAGAAGACTGAAAAAATGTTAAATGAGTATATTAATTTGAGGGATGATGTTAAAGATAAACTCGATAGACTTAAAATTGAACCTAGAAGAGCAAATGGAGCACATCCTTTGCATGGTGAACTGGATGGGAAGTGGGCTTGCTGGATTGGTTCAAATATAAGACTGTTATATATTATTAAAGAGGATAAAAAAGAGATTGTAATTTTGGCTATTGGCAGTCATAAAGTCTACTAATATTTAAATTCCTTAATCTTGCCCTTTTTTATATTTTTTTCACTTAACCTAATTTGACTCATTAAGTCTTTGTCTTCTAATATCTCTTTTTCTTCTAATTTTATTATTTGATTTCTAATTGCTTCTCTTATGAATTCTGTTTTAGTCATATAATTATGTTTTTGCATTACTTTTTCAATTGCTTTCAGAAAGTTCTCTTCTATCTTTAGACTTATGTTTTCCATCTTACTACTTGGTAGTATTAGGTAGTATTTAAAGATTATGACTGGGTTGATGTTTTAGAAAGATTTATATATTAAGTAAGAATAGTCTTACCATGGCGCAGATAGACATAACGAAGATGAGTAGTAAGGGGCAAATAGTCATACCTCAAGAGCTTAGAATGGACTTTAATGAAGGGGATAAAATACTGGTGATTAGAAATGAAGATAGAATTATTCTTAAAAAGGCAGACAAATTTGATAAACAACTTGAAGAAGATTTGAAGTTTGCTAAAAGAGCGGAAGAAGGATGGAAGGAGATTGAGGCTGGAAAGGGCGTTAAAATGAGTGTTGAAGACTTTCTCAATGAAATGAAAAAGTGGTGATAAATGGTAAAAACGATAGTAAGAGCTCCAAGATTTGTTCAGCAAATCAATAAACTCGATAAGAGCTATTTAGAAAGAATTCAAAAATTAATTGCTAAAATTATTAATAATCCTGATATTGGAAAGCCAATGAGATTTGATAGAAAAGGAACGAGAGAAGTTTATGTTTCACCATTTAGATTATCATATACATATAACAACGAAATGGATATGCTTTATTTATTGGATATTTATCACAAAGATGTGCAGTGAGAGAAGAATTTACAGAACACAAATGTTTATATTCTAACGGTTAATAGGAAAAATATGAGTTTAATGGGAAAACTTGCATCGGTTGTTGCGGGTGCTGGGTTGCTGGCTTCTGCGGGAAATGCGGATGGGCAGGGAGTTCTTTATGACGATTTTAATTCTGGGAGTTTAAATTCTTTAAAGTGGACAGAATATCCTGGAAGTAATCTAACTACCGAACAGTTAACTGAGCATGGTGTTTCGATTAGTGAGGAGGGTATTCCATATCATACTGCTTCAGGTATTGTTGCAGATAGAGGAACTGCTTTGGAAATGAAAGGTAAGACTTTTACCCCTGGAGATTTTGTAAGCTATAATGTCAATTATGTTTCTGGGGAGGGTAATAGAATAAGTACGATTAGGATAGATGGAAATGGAACATATACTTCATTATTTGGATTTTGGAATAGTTTAGGAGATGGAGGGGTTGGAAATGATTTTGGTAAGTATAGTGTAAGGTTGAATTTTCTTGAGGGAGGAATATATCCTGAGATAACTATTCCTAGTGGAGAAGTTAGAACAACAAGAACGATTATTCCATATCCAACTAGCGGAATTAATGACCATACATTTGGTATCGTTACAAGAACAGGGCATAACGGTATGGCTCATATGGATTATGATAATTTCTTTGTGGGGCAAATTCCTGAACCAACAACTTCTTTATTGTTGTTAGGTGGATTGAGTGTGATAGCGATGAATGGGATGAGGAAGAAGGATTAATTATATCAGAGATAAATTAGAAATGTAATTCAGATTAAAGTTATTCTTTATAATATGATAATTATATAGATTATTATTTAGCCAACGATAATTTTTTATCTCATAACCGTTTTTATTCATCAAGCATAACTGAATTAAGATTTCTAAAATGCTCGTCTCCAGTTACGACTTTTGAATTTAATGAATTTGCTGTTGCTAGAATAATTGCATCTGCCATTCCCCAATTCTTTATTTTTTTCTTATTTTCACAATTAACTTCGCCAGCTTTAATGGCTATTTCAGTACTCAAGTTGACTATTTTTGTCTGCGATAACATAAATTGAAGGTCTTGTCCAAAATCTTTATTTTCTCTTTTGTATTTTTCAGATAATTCTGCTAAAGTTATTGAGGCAGTAGCGCTTTTATTACTTTCAATAAACTTTTTTGCTATTTCTCCTTTTTTTGTTCCTTTAAAATATTCAACCCACGCATAAGAATCAATTACATATTCATAACTCACGGAAACTTGCCCTCTCTTCTTTTTTGAAGGATTTTAAGGAAGGTTGTGAACCAAATCTTGATTTTGACAAACCTTCTGTTTTTCTTGCCATTGTTACTATTACTTCATCCATGCTCTTTGCCTTTAATCTGTTTTTAATTTGCGTAAGCAGTTGTATTGTGCTTTCTTTTACAGCGATAGTAGTTTCCATGTATCTATATCTATATCTATAGATATATTTAAATGTTTCGCTTTTGTGAATGGGAGTTATGTTAATTTTTTGGGATAGAGAAAGATTTATATATATTGTTTAACATGTTAAACATATGGAAAGTACATTTATTGCTGTAAGAGATGTTGAAGCAGAAACATTCAGAAGGTTCAAAGCGATGAGTGTAAAGGAAAGGCTCAAACTTGGGGATGCACTTACAATTGCTATGAATAAACTTATTGAGGAGAAGGAAGTAGGCAAGAAGAAAAATGTAAAGCATCTTATGGCTTTGAAGCCATTTAGCTTTGGAAAGGGTAATGAGAAATTAAGCAAAGAGGTTGATAAAGTTCTTTATGGATAAAATATTCTTAGATACTTCTTTTCTTATTTCTTATTATAATACTTTAGATGAAAATCATTTAAAAGCGGAAGAAATGATGAATAAACTTTCTGAGGGAGATTTTGAGGTTTTAATAAGTGATTATGTTTTTAGTGAGTGTTGTACTGTTCTTTTGCTTAGACTTAAAGATTTTAAGAAAAGCATTCAGGTTTGTGAAGCTATAAAGAATATTGAAATGCTTAAAGTCAATGATTTGTGTTTTGAAAAGACATGGAGCTTGTTTAAAGAACAAAGTGGGACGAAGATGAGTTTTACAGATTGTTCAACACAGGCTTTAATGGATACAAATGGAATAAAGCAGATAGCAACGTTTGATGAAGATTTTGGGAAGATTAAAGGGATTAGTGTTTTTGAGGGTAGATGAAGAGAGTTATTTCTTAGCAATTTTCCAAAGAAGTTCAAATTGTTTTTTGTAAGCTTCTGAAACATTTTTACTTCTTATGATTATTAGATAATCTGGATTTCCCCAGACGATTATTTGAACATTATCTCCATAAATCTGAATAGGATTAGAATTAAAGAACTTATTTTGAATTTTCTTATATGTTGAAGTTCCTTTCTTAAATATACCCTTGCTTCCTTCTTTAATTATGACTCTTTCTTTTATTTTATAAGTTATCATATCTCTTTCATATTGCTCCAAAATAGTTTCATATCCTTCTAAAGGAATTGATTCATCAACGGCAGTACATAAGACTTCTCCACCCTTTTCTTTCATTCTATGAATAATATCTCTTAATGCTATTCTTGTGACATTCTTTCCTTTGTATGTTTCTACCATTAATTGTTCTTTAGCTTTCTTGTCTAAATTTGTCAATTCTGGAAGTATTTGCTTAAAGCCTTCAGTTTTCTCATTTAGATATTCAAGAATTAAATTCGGATGAATAGCAGAGTATTTTTGTGATTTTCCCTCTTTTACAGAATTAACATAACCTTTTTCGCTTAATCTATTCAAAGCATCATAAGTAGCTTGTCGGTACATTCCCGTTTTTTCTGCTAATTCATAAGCAGATAGAGAACCATATTGTAAGAGTGATAGATAAATTTCGCTTTCATATTCGCTTAGTCCTATTTGCTTTAGGATTTCTTTATTTACCATATTTTTCATAGTTTTTTATGTTATTTAATTCTTTCTATTGTAAGATGATTTCATACGAATGACAATTATATAGTGATAATTTTTATAGAGTTTATGAAAAATGAAATAAATGAAGACGGACTAAATGAAAAGAACAACATTAGTCAGACTTCCTATTTCAAGAATATGAAAGGGGGTAATGAAAAATGAGTTTGAAGAAAGCAATAGCCCAAGGAGTATTAGGAGTAGCATTAATTTCAGGATGTTTTTCTGGAATTTCAAGTATTGTTAAAAGTATAGATAGATATAGACAGGTTGTAAAGGGTACCGACTTAGAAAGGATAGAGGAAATAGATAGATTTTTTGAACAACCTTTTCTGAATGTAAAAAACATTTCTCAAGAACTAAAGGATGAAAGAGCAAGATTGTTAGATAAAAGAGCAAGATTGTTAGATAATCCAAAGATTAAAATGAGATATGATTATGCACAAAGTATTAAGCCCAACAATATTGTGCTAAAATATTTAGGAAGTTTAGGACTTTGTTATGCAGGAGTGGGTTTCTCAATGGCTGCAGGTTATAATTTGAAGAGAAAGCAAAACTGAATAAATAAATTGTTTTTATTTTTTAACTTTATTCCACTACTGCTTTTATTCTTCTAATTCCTGATGCTACGCCTTCTTCTTTGAGAATTTTAAAATGCCCTAGTTCGGATGTGTTGGAGACATGTGGACCTGTGCAGAATTCTTTACTAAACCAGCCACGTTTTTCGCTTTTATCTAAAATTGTGTAAATAGTTACTAATTCAGGATATTTTCCTCCGAATTCATGTTGCGCACCTGAGGAGATTGCATCATTTAGAGGAATTTCTTCTTTAATTATCTGTAATCCATTCTTGATTTTCTTATTGATGAGTATTTCTATTTCTTTCAGTTCATTATCAGTTAATTTTCTTGGGAAGTTAAAGTCAAATCGCAAACGTTCTGGAGTTATGTTTGAACCTTTTTGTTTTATTTCTTTGTTATTTAATACAATTCTTAATGCTTCATTTAAGAGATGTGTAGCTGTATGTAACTTGCGTGTTTGCTCGCTATCGTCTGCAAGCCCTGATTTGAACATTCCTGCACTTGATGTTCTACTAAGGTCTTGATGGCGTTGAAATTCTTTGTTGTATTCATCTAAGTCTACTTTAATTCCTTTTTCGTCTGCTAGCTCTTCTGTGAATTCAATTGGGAAGCCATATGATTGGAATAATAGGAAGGCATCTTTTCCAGTGATTAGTTTGTCTGATGATAATTCTTGGAATTTCTTTATTCCTTTTTCAAGAGTTAGATTAAATCTTTCTTCTTCATTTTTTAGTTCTTGTTCTATGAATTTATGATTTCTATGCAACTCTTGATAATCTGGGTAGACTTGTAATATTGATGGAATTAGTTTATGAGTGAAATTTTCTTTTATTCCTAGCAATTTGCCATATCTTATTGCACGCCTGATTAAACGTCTTAAAACATAACCTTGCCCAGTGTTACTTGGTTTTATTCCTTTTTCATCTCCTAAAATGAAAATTGCACTTCTAACATGATCCGCTATTATTCTTATTATTCTAGTGTTCTCTTTATTCTTTCCATATTTCTTTTTTGATAATTTTTCTATTTCTTTTATTACGGGAATGAAGCAATCTATAAGGTAATTATCTTCTAATCCATTTATTATTGCAAGAATTCTTTCCATTCCCCCTCCAAAATCTATATTTTTTTGCTTTAATTCAATGAATTTGCCTTCAGAAGTTTTTTCGTAAGCCATTAAGACATTGTTTCCTAGTTCAATCCAAGTTTCATCTTCTGGATTAAATTTTTTTGGAACTTTTTTTGTTTTTGAGCTCCAAAAGAATATTTCAGTATTTGGACCACATGGGCCAGTTTGTCCGGCTGGACTCCAAAAATTAGTTTCTTTTGGTAAGAAGACAATTCTTTCTTTTGAAAATCCAAATTTTAAATAGATATTGTAAGATTCTTTATCTTTGGGCGCATTTTCATTTCCTTCAAAACAAGTTGCAGCCAATTTTTCTATAGGCATGCCAAGTATCTCTGTGAAAAACTTAAATGTTAGGCTTATTGCTTCCTCTTTCCAATAATCTCCTAAGGACCAGTTACCTAGCATTTCGAACAAGCTGTGATGGTAAGTGTCGCCTATATTGCTAAAGTCTACAGTTCTTATGCATTTCTGAACATTGACTAATCTTTTTCCAAGAGGGTGTTTTTGACCGAGAAGGTATGGTACAAGAGGATGCATACCTGCAGTTGTAAATAATACTGTGGGATCGTTTTCTGGAATTAAGCTTGCAGAGGGAATGTGTTTATGATTATTTTTTTTGAAAAAATCTATGTATGCCTTTATTAAATCTTGCCGTGTTTTGATTGCCATAATTGAAGAACAGGCAGAGGATATTTAAAACTTTATAATTATCGCAATCTTGCTAGCTTATCTTGAATTGCCTTTAACTCTGATTCTATCATATCATCATGTGTCTGGGGAATTTCTTTTACTAATTTTTCCTTTATCTGCTGTTGAATTGGTTTTTCATGGTGCTCTTTGGGCATAGCTATTTTTGGGAGCGTTTTGTCTAAAACTATTAATTCTTGTTTAATTGAATCTAGGATTGACTTTACTTTTATTTTAATGACATGTTCTTCATCTCTTAACTTTTTGTACTCTGAGAGATTTTTACTAGCTTTCAAAATCTGAAGTTCTGATGTAAGCAAGGCTTTTTGAAGGCTTACTGACTCTTGGCTTGAAAAATGGATATATTCTGAACTCATTCTACTTTGTCAAATAGGTTTCTTGTGACTGTTTCTATTTTCGCTTTTGTGTCGGAGATCTCTTTTTCCCATGCTGTCAACTCTTGCTCTTCGCGCATTCTTACTTCTCTGATTTTTCTCAAAAGAGACTCTATTTCTGAGACTTTTTCTGTTGCAGAGGAGAGAGATTTGCGGGCAGTCTGGAATTTTTCTATCTTAACGAAGATATCATTCTTCTGTTGTTGCACTATTGGGGTGTATTGGAATGTCGGAGGAGGTGGAAGAGGCTTTGATTCTTGAGACTTTGGCATGGAAATTTCGGGAATTTCCATAGTTTTGAAAGGGCGGCTTATTTCTTTTAATGGAATTTCTTCATGTTCTGAGGAATCAAAGGAATCTTTCATACTATTTTGGGCGGGAAGGTTATCTGAAGAAAGATCTGGGAATGAGGGAAGACCTGAATTGAAGCTTTCTGGCTTATCCATCTTGATCTTAAAACTCTCTGTGGTAAATGAAGGCCTCATTGGCGGTAAATCAGGAAGGTCAGGACCTTTATCTTTTTTATTCCAGAACATACTCATAATTTACGAAAATTATTTATATAGCTTTATATTAATTTTATAATGGTAACAAGCATACGAAAGCTTTTTAATTGACCTATTTTAACTGTGCATATGAAAGAAGATTCTGTTAAAATATTATTGAAGCAAATCGTTGCTTCTATTTCTGGTACGGCCTCTATTGGGCTTGTTGATTTATTGTATGGAAAAAAGAACGTTAATGAGTTTTTGATAGCAAAGAAATTGAACATGACTATTAATCAAACAAGGAATATCTTATATAAACTTGCGGATGAAGGGTTGGTGAGCTTTGTGAGAAAGAAAGATAGCAAGAAAGGCGGATGGTATACCTATTTCTGGACATTAAATAGCGGAAAAAGTCTTGCTAGATTTAACGGAAAATTGAGTGAAGAGTTGCAGAAGCTTAAATCTCATTTAGAAAATAGAAGAGCAGGTAGATTTTATTATAGCCCTAGTGCAGATTTGGAGTATACAGAAGAGCAGGCATTAATTAACGATTATACCTGTCCAGAAACTGGAGAGGTGTTGGTGTTAAAAGATACAAATTCTGAAGTTAAGGAATTGGAAAAGCAGGTTGTTAAGTTAGAAGGTTTTCTTGAAAATGTAAGGAATGAATTGGGAATGATAAGTAATAAGGAAGAGAAGGCATTAAATAGAAAGTTGAAGGCAGAGGCAAAGAAAAAAATGAATGAAAGAGCTAAGAAGAGAGCAGAGAATAAGAAAGAGAGAGATAAACTGAAACCGAAGGTGAAGAAGGTCAATTCTGGGAAAAAGAGCAAGAACAAGAAAAAGAGATTGTAGCAATTCAAAATGTTTTAAAAGGAGGAATCCTGAGTAAGTAAATGATAAACAAGAGGTCTATTTTATCTGGAATGTTTTCCCTTGTTTCGTACACTAATTGGTTGATTTTAATAAATGTTGTTTTATTTTTTATTTTTAGCGTAATTATTGCTTTCAATTCTAATTTTTTTGGGTTTGTTGAAGTACAACCTGCAAGTATTCTTGCTGGGAAAAATTTATGGACAATTGTAACTGCCATGTTTATGCATCAAGGAATGTTCCATCTTCTTGTTAATATGTTTACTTTATTCTTTTTGGGAAATTTGACTGAAAAAATAATCGGCAGAAAGAGGTTTTTAGTTTTGTATTTTATAGCCGGAGTAGTCGGTTCTCTGATGTTTGTTTTTGGTGCGTGGCTTGGAGGAAATTTTGAACTTGGAAGCAGAGTATTCGGAGGTTTAGAAGATTATGCTGCTGGAGCCTCTGGAGCATTGTTTGGTCTACTCGGCATATTAGCAGTATTGATTCCAAGGTATCGGGTTTATCTTGTTGTTGGTCCCATAATAGTCATTATAGCACAGTTTGTTTTGCTTCCTTTTATACCTGAATCGGCACAGACTATATTTCTGGTTATAATGAATGTTCTAATTTTTGTAACAATTTTTGCTTTGTTCTCAAGAAATGAAATGTTTAGAAAAGTTTCTGTGCCTATGGCTATGCCTTTATGGGTCGCACCATTTGTAGCAATAATCCCCTTGGTTATAATTGGTCTTTTTGTACAACTCCCTATAGGCAATAGTGCACATTTGGGAGGGCTAATTGCGGGAGTAGTTTATGGCCTTATTTTGAGATTAAAATATCCCAATAAAGTACAGAGGCTTCAAAAACTATTTAGATTTGCTGGATGAGTTTAAAAAGTTGAAATTCCTCGAAGCTAGATGAAAAGGGGAAGGAAAAATACATGGTTTAGAGAGTCTTTGGACTATGTTGCTGAAAGCAGACAATTTGTTTATATTGCGATTACACTTTTTATTTTATCGGGAGTTATCGGTTTTGTATTTGCTGATAAATTTGATTTTATAGAGAAAATACTTAAGATGCTTGTAGATAGGACTGAGGGGTTGAATACATTTGAGCTTATAACTTTTATTTTTTTCAATAATGCGCAAAGCTCTTTTCTCGCGATAATTTTTGGAATAGTTTTGGGGATAGCACCAGCCGTTAACGCTATCGCGAACGGCACGGTGATAGGATATGTTTTGAGCAAAGTTTATTATTTTAGTGGAGCATCGGAATTTTGGAGACTTCTTCCGCATGGGATTTTTGAGTTACCCGCAATATTTATCTCTCTAGGATTGGGAATGAAATTGGGGATGTGCATTTTTGCTAAAGATGCAAGAAAAGAATTTGTAAGGAGATTAGTATTATCTTTGAAATCTTTTTTGACTATAATTCTGCCTTTATTGATTATTGCAGCAATTATAGAAGGTTTCCTTATAACTGCAAGGTTGTAATTCATAGCCTTTCAAATAACTTTTGAAAACCTCATGTGAAAGTAAGGTTGTTACACAACGTTTTAAAAGAATGAAAAGTATGTCATAAGATGGAGATGAATAATGAAACCAAGGTTTCAAACTTCCTCAGCAAAGCATCTATTGATGAGATAGATAATGAATTAGAGGCAGAGTCAAGAAGAAAGACTGAGGCGGCGCTTTTTATTGCTGGAAGATTTATGAGTATACCTGAACTAGTTAGTTTGACTGATATTAATCCTTTGCTTTTGAAAAAAATTTTAGAAGATCTTTCAGATGAATATAGGGGAAGCGGAATAGAGATAATAAGACAGAATGAAATGTGGAAAATGGACGTGGCTGCAGACTATATTTGGATGGTAAATAGGCTTGCTGGAGGAACAAGTGAATTCAGCAAGGCAGAAAGGGAAACTTTGGCGATAATTGCATACAAACAGCCTATGAAGCAGAGCGTATTGGTAAAAATAAGAGGAAATAAGGCATATGATCATATAAAGAAATTTGTAGAGATGGGTTTGATAATAAAAAGAAAGATGGGACATACTGCAGAGTTGAATCTGAGCGACAAATTTTACGATTATTTCAATGTGGCTAGAGGAGAAGACATAAGGGAGCAGGGATAAAATGGCCAACTTTATAGATTCTGCATTTTTGCTCTATATGTTTGTTGGACTTTACATGCTTATACTTTTTATTTTTCTTTATATTCCAAATAGGAAAAAAATCTTCAGTTATCCTGAAGGAAAACCTGTGCCTATAAGCATAGTAATGCCTTGCTATAATGAGGCAGAGCATATAGGAGAAGCTATAGAAGCTTTGTTGAAATTGGATTGGCCAAAGGATATGCTTGAGATTATAGTTGTCGATGATAAATCTACAGATAATTCTGCAGATATAGTGAGAAGGTATGAAAGAAAATATGACAATGTTAGATTAATAGTAAATAGTAGAAATTCTGGAAAAGCAGCAGAACCAACAAATATAGGAGTAAAAAACGCCAAGTATGATTATGTTGCTGTTGCAGATGCAGATTCAACTCCAGACAGAGATGCTTTGAAAAAGATGATTGGTTTTTTACAGGCAGATGAAAAAACTGCTGCAGTAACCTGTGCCGTTTTGGCTAAACCGCCTAGAACTTTTATGCAAAAACTTCAAACAATTGAATATTCAGTTATTGCTTGGAATAGAAAACTACTTGATTTAATTGATTCCGTTTATGTTACCCCTGGACCGTTTGCGCTTTACAAGAAACGTGAATTGATAAAAGTAGGATTATTTGATACAAAAAATATGACTCAAGATATAGAGATTGTATGGAGATTTTTATCTAAGGGTTATAAGGCTAGGATGTGTTTGGCTACAAAGGTGCATAGTGCAACTCCTGAAAGATTTAGGGCATGGTTTAGACAAAGGATAAGGTGGAATATAGGGGGGACACAGACCCTATGGAAATATAAAAAGTTTGTTTTTAAGAATGGTATGCTTGGAGCATTTATTATCCCCTTTTTCACCCTATCCTTGTTTTTAGGTTTGATTGGACTTGCTATTTTTGTTTATTTAATTATCAGAAGATTTTTAGTAGGTTATCTATCAACTGCTTATTCTCTTGAAGGCAATACAGCATTGCTTTATCTCCAAGATTTTACATTTGCTCCGAGTTTTCTTAATTATTTTGGGGCCATTCTTTTTATTGCTGGTGCCATATTTACCATTGTTGGTTTGGGTGTAATGGATCAGCCAAGATGGGGAAAAGGGAATGTTTTTAATATCTTCTTTTATATGATAGTATATCTTTCGATATATCCCATAATTATGATAACCGCATTAACTAAACTTGCTACAGGAAAATACTCATGGTAGAGATTTTTGGAAATAAGCACGCATTTTGGCAGGCACTGCTTTTTACAATAATAATTTTTGGATTTGGAGTTATTTTAGGGTTTTTCCTTGAAGATTCAAGGTCTGATGATGTGAACACTAAACTTCTTACTTCAGAGATAAATGTTATAGATGGGCAACTTAGGAATAGAATTTTGGTTGATTACAATGTTAGTTGTGATATTGCAATGGAAAGCACTTTTAATTTTGCGGATGATATATACAGTCAGGCTCTAGAACTTGAAAAGTACGACGCTGCCTCAACATTTACAGATACTTTAACAGTATTGCATAAAAGATATGATATTTTGAGAACACTATTATGGGTTGAAGCTCAAAGTATAAGAAATAAATGCGATGGAAAGTTTCATACAGTTGTTTATTTGTATGAATATAATACTGAAGATGTAGAAAGAAAGGCACAACAAATATTCTTTTCAAGACTGCTTGGGGAACTGAAGGCAAACAACCCTAAAGAGATATTACTTATTCCGATAGCAGCCAATATGAATATTTCATCTATTGATTTGATAGTTGATCATTATAAAATAGGAAAACTCCCTGCCATACTTATAGATGAAAGAGAGATTGTGGACCGTGTTTTGAGTGAAGAAGAACTTGAAAAGATCGTTTTTAGACAATAGTGTGCAGAACCATAAATAATAAAAACCTCCATATTGTCAGATAAGCATGAATGAAAGCAGGGGAGTTGTATTTGTTGAGGCGATTGATGATGGGAGAATAGTGAGGGTGCCTGAGGAATATGCTAGACAGGAAGGATTGCCCATCATCAGAAGATCGGAACCAGAATTTAAACCTGCGATACGAGTGGATATAAAGCTTGATCCTGCTAGAAGGGAGAAGAGAGGAATTCTAAGTTTTGAAGATTTTAGGAAGCCGTTAAAGAGCGCTAGCCAAGTTGAGAAGGAGTTATTAGATAATTTTCCTTGGCTTGTTGCTAAGAAAAGAAAAGAAAGGAATATGACAAGAAGACAGCTTGCAAAGGCGTTGAGTTTAGATGAGTATGAAGTCATGATGTTTGAGAGGGGAATATTACTTAAGGATGATTTTATACTGATAAATAAATTACAGCAATATTTTCAGATTAATTTAAGGAAAGATGGGAAGGATTTTGGGGAGAACATGAGAGATAAGTTAACTGTCAAGAAGGATGCTGGTTCTGATAAGAATAAGGGGAAGATTGAAGATTTCAAGAAGGTATCTGGAAGCGATATAGAGATATTTGAGCCTTAGACATTGACAGATACTGTTTACTTAAAGGGATATGATTAAATAGTCAAGTCTCCTCCTTTTTTA
>JBBSYL010000005.1:0-16323 GCA_038045265.1 Nanobdellota archaeon
TCAATTGCCTGCTTGAAAACTGAGAATGGTTGCGCTCCAGATATAAGCTTTCCATTTACGAAGAATGCGGGCGTTCCCTGTACTCCAACAGCACTTCCATCCTGCATATCTTTACTTACTTCATTCTTATACTTCTTAGAATCTAGACATGAATCTATATTATATCCAAGTTCCTTCGCCCATTTCTTCATATTATCTATTGAAAGTGAGGCTTGATTTTCAAACAACTTATCGTGGTATTTGTAATATCCAGAATCTCCTCCAAGTTCATGTACACACTCACTTGCAATAGCCGCAGGAGTTGCCATTGGGTGAAAATCAAGAGGATAATCTCTATAAATTAACTTAACTTTTCCAGTGTCAATATACTGCTCTTTTATCAAAGGCAATGTTTGACTCCAGAATCTCTCACAATAAGGACACTGATAATCTGAAAATTCAATGATTGTGACAGGCGCATCAGGGCTTCCAAGAACAGCATCATCATCTTCACTTACCTCAACAACTGCTTGATTATTTTCATTTCCAGCAACAACATTTCCTGTTGGGCTTGGATTATCATTTCCTGAAAATGCGACGAATCCTCCAATCACAAGGACAACAAGTAAAACAAAAGTAGAATATTTCCATATAGCATCCTTTTTTATCGTTATCACACTTTCAGGGCTTTTCTCTTCCATCTTATTCATTTCCAGTATAAAGCATATTTAAACTTTGCGAATTATTCTATTAATTTTATCTTCCAAAGTGCTCGAATTATTAGATAAATGGCAAGGATTATGTAAAAAGTCAAGATAATTGGACTATGAAAAATTAAAATTCCGAGCAAACTATCGTTAATTATTTTATTTTCAGAAACTTGTACGTCGAATCTTACAAAAAAAGAGATAATCAGTAAGATTAAAATTAAAATTCCAGAAATAAAATATGTTTTTCTCATATATCTCCAACTAAGATTAAGTTTAAATACTTAAATATTGTAAAAATAAAAGAAGGTGATAAAATGAAGAAGTGCATCTACTGTAAAAGAGAAATAGCAGAGGATTCTGTTATAGATTTCTGCAGGCCTTGTGGTATAGGAGTTTGGGGTGAAAAGATGTTTCAGGCAATTCTTGACAGCATGGAAAATGCAAGAAGTACGGGAGACTTGTTTCAGGGCTCTGTTACAGAACCAATATCTACAAGAAGTAAATTCTAAGGGCTTTTTATAGGAACCTTTTTAAACTCTTCATTAGAAGGTAATATATGGCAAAGCACAAAACTGCAAGGCAAAGGGGTAAAATCCAATTGTCGAAGTATTTTCAGTCATTCAAGGAAGGAGATTATGTAGCGGTCGCTCAGGAACTGAGTGAAGTATTTGGATATTCTAAGAGAATTCAAGGCAGAACAGGCAGAGTAATAGCTAAGAGAGGTTCAGCTTATGAAGTAAAATTAAACGAGCTTAACAAACCAAAGACATATATGTTAAGACCCATTCATCTAAATAAGATAGAGGTGACAAAATGATAGTAAGTTCAAAACAATTATCTATAGCAGAAGTAAGAGAATATACAAAAGACATAGACTCTTCAAAACCGATTGCAGGATACATTAAGAAATTTGCCAAATTAGAAAAAGATGAGGCGGAGAAACTGGCTGGAGAATTAAGAAAGTTAGACAATCTCAAGATAAAGGAATACCATATAGCAAAAGTAATTGACTTTATGCCAAAAGATTCTGAAGATGTAAATAAGATATTTGCCGACGTGAGTCTGTCCGAAGAAGAGGCAAATTCTATAATCGAAATAGTTAAGAGGTATTAAAAATGACAGACAAAGAAGATTTTGCAATTATCCTAGATTATTTGCCGTACGGCTATCCGATGTCAAATCGTAGAACTCCTCTCGCGCAGGCAATTGGAGAGAAGACTCTTGCTCTGTTAGAGCTAGTACCTAGAAGAGGAATTAATCTTGAATCAAAGGAAAAGGTTTATATAGGTCCAGAAAAGAGAGATAAGATATACTTCATTGCAGGCAGATTGCCTTGTGAGAAGTTGACAGAGACTGCGAAGATCCAGCTGCAAGAATTCGTGGAAAATGTAGTTGCGGAGCAGGAGAAGAAATTTGTAGATTTCTTTAATACCGCTCAAGCTGTTAATACACGTCTTCACCAAATAGAGCTTATCCCAGGCTTTGGAAAAAAACACACTAAAGAGATTTTGGAAGAGCGAGAGAAAAAGCCTTTTGAGTCCTTCGAGGACATGAAGGTCAGAATAAAAAGCATTCCAGAACCAAAGAAGGCCGTTGAAAAACGCCTTATTGAAGAATTGTCGGAAAGGCAACGCTTTAATCTCTTTATAAGATAAAATAATGGCAGAACAAGAGCAAATAAAAGAAAAGAAACAACCTCAGAAAGAATCTGAACAGGAAAACGAAGTTCTAGTTAGAATCATGGGTTATGACATTCCAGGCTCAAAAAACATTTATGTTGGTTTAACATGGATTAAAGGAATATCTTGGGCGATATCAAACGCTGTCTGTCTTTCTCTTAAGATGCCTAGATCAAAAAAGATAGTTGAATTATCAAAAGAGGATATAAAAAATATTGAAACTTTTCTAGTAAGTCTTAAGTTGCCAACTTTTCTTATGAACAGGCGTTCTGATGAAGAAACAGGTAAAACATTTCACTTGTATAGCACAGATTTGGACATGAAGAGAGAATTTGATATAAAGCGCCTTAAGCAAATTAAAAGCTATAAGGGAATGAGACACGCACAGAAACTCCCAGTAAGAGGGCAACATACTCGCTCCCATTTCAGAAAGAAGTCACAAGCCTCAATGATGGCTAAGAGGAAGAAATAATGATAAGAAAACATAAGAGATTTGTTAGACCTAAGAAGGCATTCGAAAAATCAAGAATTGAAGAGGAGAATAAACTTGTGGAGCAATACGGATTAAAAAACAAAAGAGAAATATGGAAGACCATTGCAAAAATAAACTATTTCAGAAGAAGAGCCAAAGAATTGGCGAAATTGTCAAATGAAGAGCAAGAAATACTTTTCAAGAAACTTCAAGCAAAAGGCCTTAAAGTTAATTCAATAGCAGACATTCTTGCATTAACCGTAGAAGATCTTTTGAAGAGAAGGCTTCAGACAGTCGTTGCTCAAAAGAAAGTAGCAAACTCTGTAAGGCACGCAAGGCAACTTATAGTACACAAAAAAATAACACTAAATGGTTCAGTAATAAACATTCCAAGTTATATAGTATCTGTCTCAGAAGAACATTCAATATCTCTAAAACCTGGAAAACCTAAGAAAGCTAAAATAGAAGAAAAGGCAGAAGAAAAAGTTCAAGAACAGCCTAAGGAGGCATCCCAATAATGGCAAAATCAATAAAGTCTCCTGGTGAAGAGGAAAAAATGGAAAATAAAAAATCAGAATCTGTAGTTGAAGAAAAAATTCAACAGAAAGCAGAGGAAATAGAGGTGCAGGAAATAAAAGCAGAAAAATCAGATAAAAAAGAGATTACAGGGATAGCTTATATCTTCAGCTCACAAAATAATACTATGGTCCATATAACTGATCTAGCAGGCAACACTCTTTCAAGGATTACTGGAGGGATGGTCACAAAGCACTCAAGACTTAAATCTGATCCAACTATCGCAATGTTTGTTGCAAAAAAAGCTGCTGAAAGACCAAAAGACTTGGGAGTAAGAAGTCTTTATGTCAGGATAAGGGCAAAGACAGGAAGTGAAAGCATGGGCTCTGGTGCACATGCAGCAGTAAAATCTCTGGATAAAGAAGGATTCAAGATAATCTCCGTATTGGACGCAACACGTATTCCAAGAGGCGGACCTAAGAAGAAGGGAGGCAAGAGAGGAAGAAGAGTCTAAAAGCTTAAAAGGCCCTTTTCATAAATATTAAAATGGAAATAATTCAAAAAACAGCAGAAAAACTGATCCTAAGGATGCCAGCAAACGAATCTTTAGCGAATGCAATAAGACGTTCAGTTTCAGAGGTTCCTACACTTGCAATTGAGGAAGTTGAAATATTCAAAAACGACTCAGCATTATATGATGAAATGCTTGCTCATCGCCTAGGTCTTGTTCCATTGAAAACAGAAAAGTCAATGTCTGGAAAAACAAAAATTGAATTCAAACTATCAAAAACTGGACCTTGCACAGTTTATTCTTCAGATCTTGAAGGAAGTGCAGATGTAGTTTATGGCAAGATTCCCCTGACTATTTTAACTGAAGGTCATAAACTTGAATTAGTCGCAACAGCTACTCTAGGTCTTGGTATTCAACATGCTAAACACGTTCCAGGCCTTTGCTACTATCATCATCTTTTTTCAGTAAAATCAAGTTCAGAGATAGACAAAATAGTCCAATCAAGCAAAGGCAAGATAAAACCTGAAAAGAAAGGAAGTAAATGGTTGTGCGACCTTTCAGACGCAGATGAAGAATCAATAATTAAAATAGATAAAGATGCGATAGAAGATTCAGACGAATTGATAATGGTTATAGAATCTTTTGGCATGATGCCTGCTGTTGAAATATTTGAGAAAGCAATAAAGACATTGGAATCTAACTTAGAAGAGTTTGAAAAAGCATTGAAGTGATCACGACAATTCTTTTAAACTAAATATTTAGTTCAATTAGTATGTATTTCCATGATTTAAGTACTTTCAAGAATCCTAAAGAATTGCAAGAATATTTAGAGTATCAAGAAAAATTTTTATTTGAATGCCTTCGCGGGCAGAATAAAGCATTGAAGCCAGGAGATATGAAAATTTTCATTCCAAAGTTAGCAAGATATTGGAAATATTATGCAAATATGTCAGTCACCAATGCTCGAAATCAAGCATTTGGAACAGTTCATTGTGCAGCATTATTAAACTTTAGCAGGAGTCATAAATATTCCTGCGATTATCATGAGACAATTAAAGACCCACAAAGAGTGAAGGTAAATGCTCTGGAACAGGAATTAGAAAAAACAGCACCAACAACAGACGACATGAGATTAGTTAGAGATTTAAGAATTTAATTCGTTAACCTCTTATAACAACTTAATTATGTCTTTTTTCATGTTTAAGTAATCTTTATAACCCCCTATTTATTTGCTCAATTACGCAGGGATACCAAAGTGGTCTAATGGGTAACGTTAAGGCCGTTATGGCTTAGTGCCTTCGGAGGTTCGAATCCTCCTCCCTGCATTACATCTTCTTGGCATATTCATGTGATGTGGAAATTTAACTATCAAAAAAACGATGTGTAACAAACACTCGTTTTTAGGATGTTCAAGATGTCAAGCATCTTGACATAAATCGCACATGAAAAATGCAAATCAAATAAATAGCAAGAGCTCGAAAAGAGTGAAGGATATACTCCATTATATCCCTTCGATTATGTCCTATCATCTCCGACATTGTTTAAATAGGCAGGTGAGAGTCCAAAATGATTGAAACAAAAATAGATTACTATAATCATAAGAGAAAGTATCTTAGCTGGAAAGAAAAAGCTAAGAAAGGGATTGAAGGACTTTCTCTTGAAAACTATAATGTTTTGATGAGATACTTATCTGATATGGAATCTGGATTAAATGTCGCACTTCTAATGAAAAAAGGTCCTCGCAGTTTTATACGATTAAACACTTTAAGAATTAGAATGACTTTTATGATGAGATTATTTCAAACTAGATATAATCTTGATGATATGACTTTAGTTGATGAAGAAACAAGACAGGACATAATTGGGAGACTTCCTCCAGGACAAGAAAAATATACAGTTAGGCAGATGGTAACGGCACGACAAGATTACATGGCAGAGCAATTTAAGCCTACTGAACCTCTAAGCCCATTAAGATTTTATTATCTTGGTAACCTTCCTTAGACTTAATAGATTTGCTTTTAGTTAGAATTTTTCTAATAATAACATTAGATAAAATCGCTTAGAACTAAAATCAGCTTGGCTATTTAAGTTTTGCAAATAGAGGTCTGTGATCGGACCCTGGGAGATCAAGCATTTCTCCACCAACTACTTCTAAATTCTTAACAAAAACATAGTCTAGACAAGATCTAAGTCTTATACCCATTCTTTTAAGTGTTGTAGATATAGAATGAAATCTATCTTTAGGATAGCTATGAGAGACATCACATGACCAGGCTAGGTTAGGAAATACATTTGTCCAATCTTTTCCTAAAACTTTTACCAACTTATTTTTCTGGATGTTTCTAAGAAAAGCAGGAGCGAAAGTATTGAAATCTCCACAAATAACCTCATAATCTGAAGGATTCTGTTCTAAAAATTCCTTTAGATAAGTTAATTGTTTGAATCTATGACTTAGTCCACCTTCCCAGGCTAAATGTGCATTACTTACACGTAAAGATTTTCCATTATAATTAAATAAAGTTACTTGGGTTGCACGCTGATATTCTTTACCTTCTGCCTTAGGCAAAAGAATAAGTTCTAGATTTCTAAATTTCAACTTTGAAGTATTCCACAAGGTAGCTAAGTTGCCCGCTTTTCCTGTATGAGAATAACGTATATCCCAATTAGGAAGAGATGCAAGAAGTTCATTAAGATGTTTCTCAAATGGCAAATCTGCTTCCTGAAGACAGATAGTATCTGCTCCTCTATCAATTAATCTTCCAATATTTTCTATTATATTCTCTTTATAGTGTCCATGAAGGATATTGTAAGTTGCAAGATTAATCATAGTAAATGAACTCCCTCGCCGTGCACACCCTGGGCAGAAACTATTTTGTTTGACAAATTCATAAAAAGCTTAAAATCTAAAGGTATAAAAATTCAATGGTTGTTGTCTTTTTAATAGTAAAAATAAAGTTATAAGGTAATAGCCTCTTTTTCCTGGGGGTTTAATCAAGAACTTCCAACGCATCCATTCCATCTCGAGAATACCAATTGTGTATAAATAACAAGATTTATAAAGATGTATCTATTATACAGATAGTGTATAATTTATACTCCAATTACGTCATAAAATGAAAAAACAAAATAAAGAACAGATTATGAGAAAAACCAAAATAATGGGTCTTTCACAGCGAGAAGTGGAAGTTATAGCTTGGCTTGAATTTTATCAGAAATATTTTTTTAAGTCTAATGAAATTAAACAATTTTTTAGCAATAAAAATACTCTTTACAGAGGTATACAAAAACTACTTGCTAAAAATAGAATAATTAAGCTTAATCAAAATAAATACTACCTTGTACCGATAAAAGCTAAGTCTGGAGCATGGACGGAACATGATTTTATAGTTATAGATGAAATATGTAATTCTGAAGAGTACTATATTGGAGGATGGAGTGCAGTCAATTATTGGAGACTTACTGACCAAATACCTTCTTGGATAGATGTATTTACAACAAATAGAAAAGGAAGAAAAATAATACTCAACAATAGAATTATATTCCATCAGCTTAGAAAAATAGATAAATCCAAATATATTATAAAAAAGATAAAGGAACATGAATTTAAAATATTAAATAAAAGAGAAACTAAAAAATGGCTGAAATTAAGAGAATACCTGTTATAGAATTTGAAGAGATACTATCAAGAACTAAGTTTAATAGGTCTAAGCTTACTAAAGATTATTTTCTAACTTTAATTCTTTATCTGATTAAAGATATTGAGGGTATTTATTTCAAAGGTGGAACTGCTCTAAATAAAATTTTCTTAAATCACTCAAGACTATCTGAAGATATCGATTTTACTTTAACGAGAGATGTTTCTGAGGTTAAAAAAGAGATAATTAATATTATTGAAAAATCTGGCTTGTCAGACAAAATAAGTGAAGATAAA
Organism: Nanobdellota archaeon; assembly: GCA_038045265.1. Taxonomy (GTDB): domain Archaea; phylum Nanobdellota; class Nanobdellia; order Pacearchaeales; family GW2011-AR1; genus SICV01. The sequence goes on from JBBSYL010000005.1 coordinate 7,799, forward strand.
AATGTAGATGGTTTTTTGAGATTAGTCATACATTATACTGGATTTGATGGTGAAAAGGAAAGTGTTTTCATTGATTTGAATAAAAGAGGAAAGCTACTTATTCCATCAGAAGTGCATGAAGTCAGTCACTTCTACTCACCATTTATTCCAGATTTCTCTATTAAAACTGTTGCTAAAGAAGAATTGATTGCTGAGAAAGTGGCTGCATCAATTGGAAGGAACAAACCTAGAGACCATTTTGATGTTTACCAAATAATTAATTCACATATGCCTATAAATATGAAAATGGTTAAGAAGAAATGTGCAGATTCAGGGGATGCGTTTTCTATTATCAAAATGTTCAATAAAGCTCAAACTCTAAAGAATAGATGGGATAAAGATATGGCTGCATTGCTTGCTGAGCCTATATCCTTCCAAGAAGTCATCCAATTCTTAGCTAAATACTTTAAGCTCAAAGAGGAAAAAGAAGCTATTAAGAAGAAAAATGAAAAATAATAATATAACTTTCAATAAAGAAGAAATATACGCAGTCTATAAAATTATTAAAGATTATGAGGAAGATACTTCTGAAGAGGATGAAGAGTACTATGATGATTACTATGATACTTATGAAAAACCGATAAAAAGAAATGTTATAAAAGCAATTTTAAGCAAGATTAATCTTTCATTGCCGAAAGAGAAAAAAGAAGAGATAGATAAAGAATTACTAAGAAGAAAATATCACACATTTAATAATGATATTGATGAGAAAGTTTATAGAATAATTGAAAGAGCATTTTCAGAATTGAAAACAGCCGAAATAAAATATTTTAATATGGAAAATGCAGAGTTTAGCAAGAGAAAGTTAGATATTTACTATAAGTCCAAGAAATACACTATTGGCTATTGTCATTTAAGAAAAGAAATAAGAAACTTTAGAACAAGCAGAATAGCTTCTGCCAAATTAACTAATGATACTTATCAAATACCAGCAGATTTTGATAAAAATGACTATTAGTACTATGGAAATCTGTAAAAACTGTCATAATGAATTTGATTCAGGTATTTGGGTATCTCCTAAATTCAAGGATGAAAAAGTATTATTATTTTGTTCGGATAAATGTAAAAATAAATATATCAAGATTAGACTTAGAAGAATAAAAATAGAGTATCCAAAGTACTACAAAAAGTTAATGAAGAAAGATGGAAACAAAAAATAAACAAAAAGCAAGTGTGCATCATCTAGCCAGCTGGTATTTTGGAAATTTTTGTGCGATGAAATATGGTCATGGTAGAGAATGCGATGATAAACTACATGAAATAGCAAAAAAGCTTGAAGATATAGGTATTGAAGAAATGACACATAAAGAATTTTATATAATTGCAAGAGAAAATTTAACCTGCAAACCAATCAAAAGAAAGTTTGATGATTGTCCAATCTGCAAGGCAATGGATATAAGGCATAGACACTAATATATCCATTCCATCTCGACAATACTTATAAATCCGAATAGTCTAAACATAATTATAAAGTAAAAAGTTAAAATCACACATCACGCCATGATGCCAAAGATAAGATGTCTTTAGTCCCTGCATTTATTTTTCTTAGTATTTTAGTGCGATGTGAAAATTTAATTAGTAGTATAATAAATAATAAATACAGAGATAGTTAATCAAAATAATGACTGAAAAAGATAAACTTGAAAATTTTATGAAAGACATAAAAGAGGCTAATGAAAGGAAAGATATAAGAAAAACCATACTTCTTTTAGGAATTTATTCCGAATATATAGTAAATGAATTATTAAAGTTAAAATTTGGATATTGTTTAGATAAAGGGGCTCCTGCAGAATATAAAATAAAAATATTAAGAGCTACTAAAATAATAGAGGAAAGCGAGTACAAAGTACTATTAGTTTTAAATGGTGTAAGGAATCGCTATGCCCCTGATTTAGAAATAGACTTGTCTAAAATAAAAGGAAAAATGAGGGGATTGAAATAAATTGGAAATTTGAGAATCCTGAAAAAATAAATCTTTCAGCTTTAAACGAGTTTATGGATTTAAATCCTATTTTAAAGTTTCAGGGAGCTTGTATTACAAAGATAACTTATTTATTAAAGAAAATTGCGGAATTAAAAGGAGAGAAAGATTACCCAAACAGAGGAATTATCATATTCTTTTCAAAAGATTTTTATGAGGGGTTTTTGAGAAAAGACAGAAAAGCCACGAATGAGACAAAAACATTAAATGAAGAGAAAAGCCAAAGGGATTAGACAAAACCTTTTTTCTCTAATCTCTTCAATCTATCTTCCAATTCCTTAATCTTATCCTGCATTCCTTTATTATTCTGATTGTAATTTTTATCCATAGAAGAAACGAAATCCGATAAGTAGGCATTGAATAATGTAGATACTTTCCCCCCAAACATTTCAAGTTTATTTTTTGCCTTATCTAGCAATTCCCCATCTACGGTTATATTTACCCTTATTTTCTTCTTATCTTTCTTTACCTTTATAGTCATTTTATCACCTTAACCATATAATTCATTGTTTTCTTGAAACCAAGTTTTTCAAATATACGAAGATTTTCATCAGAGGTTATTAAAGAGACGTATTTTGGTTTAATTTCCTTTAATAAACAATTAACCAATTTTTTAGCAATTTGCTTTTTTCTGTAATTTTTGAGGACATATATGTTTTCAAGCCAAAATTTTTTATTATCTTTTTTTAGTTGGGCATAGCCAATAATTTCTTCTGTAGACTCTGCGACAAATATAAATTTGACAGACTTTCTAAATTCCGATACAGATTGTACTTCCCACCAAGGTTTCTCTTTATTAGCCACAATATCCAATTTATTGAGTTGACTTGCATCTTTAGGAATCGCTTTTCTTATTAATATTACCATGCATACTAGTGTGTATTTAGGTATAAAAATCTTTCTAAGCAAGAAGGTTTAAATACTCATTTTGGAAAACATTAGAATGAAGAAATCATCTTTATCTTTAACAAAGATAAAAAACAAGGCGAGAAGGAAAACAAATCCAGAACTATTTGAAACAATATCTTTAGCAAGAAGAAACTTTTCCTGGCTTAAACTTGCACACGTTCTTTCAGGCCCTACAAATAAATTTTCATCAATAAATCTTGGAGAAATAGATGAGAAAGCAAAAGAAGGAGACACAATTCTTATCCCAGGAAAAGTTCTATCTTCAGGAGATATTTCAAAAAAAGTCAGAATAGTCGCCTTGTCAATATCTTCTTCAGCGAAAGATAAATTAAAGAAAACTAAATCAGAATTCGCAACAATACTTCAAGAAATTAAAATAAATCCTAAGGCAAATGGATTGAAGGTAATGCAATGAATAAAGAAAAAATAGTAATTGATGGCACAAATTCCTCTCTAGGAAGACTTGCAAGCTATGCAGCAAAGCAGGCCCTTTTAGGTAGAGAAATAGTGATACTCAATTGCGATTCTGTCGCTTTAACAGGAAGAAAAAGAATGATAATTGAAGAATACAAATATGTTGTAACTCTTGGAGGTTACGCACAGAAAGGCCCATACTATAGAAAAAGAAATTCTGAAAGATTAGTAAAAAGAACAATTAGAGGAATGCTTAACTACAAACAGGGCAGAGGATTAGCTGCATTCAAAAGAATAATGTGTTACAATTTAGTTCCAAAAGAGTATGAATCTGTTAAAGCAATAAAGATTGAGTCTAAGGCAGTTAAAACAATGACAATGAAGGAGCTTACAAAAGAACTATGAGCCAGAAAATGAACACCATTTCAGGGAAAAGAAAGACTGCAGTTGCTAAGCTTAGGCTTCTTCCAGGCTCAGGAAAAGTAATATACAATTTCATTCCTGCAGAATCCCTTACTTTATTCCATAAACTTGCCTTATCAGAACCTTTAAGGGTTTATCAGGAAGAGTTAGGAGATGAATTGAAATATGATTTCAGCATAAAGACCATGGGCGGAGGAAAAGAAGCACAGATTCAAGCAGCAAGACTTGCAATAGCCAAAGCATTACTTGAAATTTCAGGCTCAGAAACCTTGAGAAAAGCATTCCTTGCATATGATAGAAATATGATTGTTCAAGATGCAAGAAGAAAAGAAGCAAACAAACCAGGAGATTCCTCTGCACGTTCAAAGAGACAGAAATCGTATCGTTAAATTTTAATTGAATTTTTTAGTTCTTCAAGAATCTGCTTTGTTTCATCTGATTCCAATACAGCTATCTTAACATCGCTTTTAGGACCTTCAATAAATCCTTCTTTTTCTGCCATCTCTCTGTTTTTCTTTTCATCAATTTCAATCCCAAGATTTTCCAGATTTTCGCATATCTTTCTTCTAGCAAGTACCGAACCAAAACCTATGGCTCCTGTAAAGATTAATACATCAAGCCCATTCATTACAGCATAATATGATCCTATATATTTCTTTATCCTATAAGCAAAATGATCTATAGTCAACCTCGCTTTTTCATCTCCTTCTTCGGCTTTTTTAATTATTTCTCTAAAGTCCCATTCCCCTGCTAAACCCATAAAGCCAGATTTAAAATTCAAGTAGTTCTCAACCTGTTCAAAGTTCATTTTCTTATTCTTAGCAATACGCTTAACAGCAGAGAAATCAATATCTCCAGACCTTGTGCTTCCAGGCAATCCTTCCAAAGGTGTAAATCCCATGCTTGTATCAATACTTTTTCCATTCGAAACAGCAGTTATACTTGAACCACCCCCAAGATGACACACTATAATCTTCCTGTTCTTCCAATTAACCTTTTTTAGTACAGATTTTATAGATATTCCATGATATCCGTATCTGCAAATTTCTAATTCTTTTGCATCTTTACAGTTTATTCCATAAATTTTTACCTTTTCTTCCATGCTTGCTTGGAACGCGCTGTCAGATATGCACGCTATTTTTGTTCCCCTAAAGTTTTTCTCTATATCTCTAAGTTCTTCTAATATCAGCTCAACATGCAATGGAGAAATATTCTCAGCATCTCTAAGCTTATTCATATACTCCTTATTTAAAATTCTATTCTTCTGAAAATACTCTCCAGGAGCCACAACCCTCACACCTATTCCATCAATCTTTCCTGCTTTTTCTTTTATTATTTTTACAGAATCTCTAAAGTTTTTCTCTCCAATTTCAAATTTAACTCTTAATATTTCATCTTCTCCAAGATACAGAGAGTATCTTTTGCTTGTGCTTCCAATATTTACAATTAAATATCTTTTTGCCATTGCCAGAGCCTTATATAATTAGGATCTACACCATTCTTTATAATATATTCTTTATGTTCGGTAAGTTTACTCTCAAACTCTTTAATAATCCTTTCAGCTTTTTTCTCATCTATTGCTTTTCTCTGCCTTAGCATTTGAACAGCCTCAAGAATTAAATGGAATCGGCTTGTCCCATTCCTCACGTGCATGTCAAAAGGAGTAGTTGTAGAACCATTTTCTCTATATCCATGTATTTTAAATCGCCCGCATTCTTTTTCATCAATCAATATTTCCTTCACATCATCCGGATATCCATGGTAATTAAAAATTACTGGTTTATCTTTGGTGAAATATTTTTCAAAATCTATCTTATTATCCTTATTTCCAATACCTATAGATGTCAATTCAATTACATTTACAGTCCTTATTCTTGTTCCAGGGAGTTCTTTCCTAAGATAGTCTACGGCAGCCATCATTTCTTTTGTAAGATAATCTCCAGCAGAAGCGAATACAATATCAGGATTTTTGTCTGAAGCAAATTCCCATATCATTATTCCATCTTTAAGCTCTTTCTTTGCTTCTTTTTCGCTAAGCCAGATAGGTTCTACTGTCTTTCCTGCAACTATAACATTTATCCTGTCTTTTGATTTCAAACATTCCTCTAGTACGGCTAACGTGCTATTTCCGTCAGCAGGGAAATAAACTCTTATATCGCATCCATATTTTTCAAGTAAATTCCCTATAAAACTAGGATTTTGATGTGAAAAACCATTATGTTCTTGTCTCCATCCTGAGCTGGTAAGTATATAATTCATCGAACTTACACCCTTTCTCCATTTTATTTCTTTACTTGCTTTCAAAAATTTAGCATATTGGTCCGCCATACTACTTATAATTTCTATGAAAGCTTCATAAGAAGCAAAAACGCAATGCCTTCCTGTTAGAATATATCCCTGTGCCAGCCCCTGTAGACTATGTTCACTTAACATTTCTATAACTCTCCCATTTTCTCCTATATTTTTGTCCCAACTCTTAATTGGCATAGTAAATGCTCTTCCTGTAGAATTAAATATAGAATCAAGTTTATTAGAATAAGTTTCATCAGGACTCACCATTCTAAAATTTTTATTTTCTTCATTTAGCTTAAATACTTCATTCAAATAATCTCCAGCCATTTTCATGCAACTTTCTTCAATCTCTCCTCTTTTGTTTTCATTTCTAGCAAACTTAGAAATATTTGGAAGTTTAAGGTTTCTATAATTCTTAGAAGCATACGTATGTTTGTTTAAACCCATTCTTAAATTTCTTCTTGGAATTATTTTTTCAATTTCTTTAATAAATTTATTTTTTCTGAACAACTCATTAAAATTGTATGATTTCAACCATTCTTCCAAGAACTCAAGCTCAACATCACTTGTTTTAGCGTTTTTTACAATTACTTGGTGTGAGAGGCAATTTCCTTCTATTTTTTCCCCTCTTAATTTTCTTATTCCTGTCCATCCCTTTAAGGTTTTGAGAATTATCATGGGTAAGTGTTTGCTAAATCCTCCTTTAACCTTTAATATTTCATTATAACTCTTTTCTAAAGCATGGACCATTTTATGATATAATTCCGCATCGCTCCCTTCTACAATTATTGGATCATATCCATATCCTTCGAATAAGCTAATCAATTCATCATTATCCATTCTTCCAAAAATTGTAGGCCCAGATATTTTGTATCCATTTAAATGCAAAATTGGCAACACCACTCCATTATTTTTTGGGTCTACAAACTTGTTAAGGTGCCAGGCAGTCGCAGTTGGTCCAGTTTCTGCCTCTCCATCCCCTATTAAACAAGCGACTATTAAATTTTTATTATCTAATGTTGCCCCGTATGCTGTTGACAAAGCATATCCGAGTTCTCCTCCCTCAAGTATTGCTCCAGGGGTTCCAGGATTTGTATGACTTGGAAATCCATATGGCCAACTGAAATTCTTTATCACATATTCCATCCCTTTACTGTTCACTTTAGCCTCAGGATAAAATTTCCCAAGAGTTTCTTCAATAAATAAATTGGCTTGTAATGCAGGAAATCCATGTCCTGGACCAAGAATAAACATCATACTGCATTTCTTCTTTTTAATTAGATTATTCAGGTTCGCATACACGAAATTTATCCCAGGGCATGTCCCCCAATGTCCAAGTAATCTAGGCTTTATATCTTTGAATTCAAGTTTTCTCTCCAGTAGGAAATTGTCTTTAAGGTATATTTGGGCTGCAGAAAGATAGTTAGTTGCCCGGACATATTTCTCTATAGACGTAATTTCACCACTTTCCATGAGTTAATTAGCAATATTATCTATAAGAATGTTATGCCTCAACTTCCTGCCCTTTCCGTTTAAGCAGGTTATCAAAAGGATTTCCAACTTTTTTTATTTGTTCTGAAGAAATGTGGGTATAAACCTGCGTAGTATTGAGGTTCGCATGCCCGAGCATTGCCTGAATAATTCTAATATCTGTACCTTGCTCCAACAAGTGTGTAGCAAAACTATGCCTTAATGTGTGCGGAGTAACTTTTTTATTTATTCCAGTTCTTTTCCTCAATCCCAGTATTATCTTCTGTATATTTCTTGTTGTCAAAGGCTTATCCTTAGAGAAAACATACATATTTTCTCTACCCTTAAGATAGTCATTTATCTCTTCTTTAAGCTCTTGAGATATGCTGAAAAGCCTATCTTTACTTCCCTTCCCTTTCCTTACCCATCCTGTATTCTCTTCATTGTTTATATCATCGCTCTTCAAATTTACAAGCTCACTAACTCTTAGTCCAGAAGAATAAAGCAAAGATACCATTAACCTTGATTTTACATTGTCGCACGCACCTATAATCTTTCCCACCTCATCTTTAGTAAGCACTTCAGGCAACCTCTTGTCTTTTTTAGGTACTCTAACTTCAGAAAACTCCTTTTTTAATACTTCAGTATAAAAAAATTTCAATGCAGCGACTGCAAGCATTATAGTGTTTTTTGATTTGCTGTCAAACAAGCTGGCGAGATAAGCCTTCGCATCATCGCTAGTCACTTCCTCAATGTTTTTTCCACAATGTTTCAAAAACTTTTCAGCAAAAAAACTATAATTTCTTATAGTCATAGGACTCAGCCCACGCACTTTTAACTCATTCCTTAATTTATCAATAGCTTCCATGGCAACCCCTTTATACAAAGTGAAATAATGCGAACTTTTTAAACATTTAGCTTCTCAGATAAACCTTCCTTTGCCGATATTGTAAGATAATCGTGAGTTAAGCTTAAATAGTATGTTTTCCTTCAAGTT
>JBBSYL010000006.1:0-1012 GCA_038045265.1 Nanobdellota archaeon
AGCACAGTCCGAAGTCCTAAAAAAATACAATCATCACAAAAAAATAATTGATCTTCGCTTGCGAAGATACTGAGGCATTCGCCTCAAACTTAACATTCATCCTGATATTATACAACAAGACATGCCAGCCCATTTCTCGTTTCTTCATATAAGGTAATTGACTTCTTAACTTAGGATCTTGAACTCGTTTAATAGACGAAATAATAGATTCGACAATCGGTCTCCTATTGTACACATGTTTGTTAGCTTGATAGTTCTCCTCTTTCCTCCTCTGTTTCATGTTGTTATGTCTGCACTTGCCTTTGTAATCCTTTGGAGGAGAGATGAAGTTATTCTGTCTCTCCTTAGCCATATCCATGAACTTGTAATCTGGATATCCCTTATCAGCCACTATCTTTACCCTATTAAATTTGACTTTCTTCATAAGTTTCTTTCCTACAAAACTATCATTTCTGTTTTTGAGCAGAAATGAATAATTAATAATGTGTTTTTTACCGTTTGTATCAACGATAATATCCAGTTTGTTATAAGATCTATTAGTTTTTAGTTTGAAATCCTTTCTCCGCTTCTCGTAGTAAGCTGATCTGAAGTTTGATTGAATACCAGTACCATCAATTGCAGCGATCTTAAGATCGCTGGTATCTGTTACTAAGTTATGTAGTTTTCTAATAAGCCTTATACCAAACAGCTTCAGCCAATCATGGATTGTACTCTTACCTGGAATCTTCTTTAAGTCTAGCCACGAAGGCCATTTACTCTCCTTAAGATCTTCGATAAAAAGTCTAATAGATTTCTTGCTTTTCTTGAACAGCACTATCAGCGAGATGCGCTGATAGTTTGTGAACTCCTTATTACCGTAATGATTAAAATGATTTGGCAATCTTGAATCATGAAAAAGTTTAATTAGTTGTTTTTGTACCTTATTGTTAATTTGAGTGAGTTCTTTTTGTGTCATAACTTAATTAACTCACTCAAGAATAATTATTTTTCGGTTATCATTCCGGACAAAACT
>JBBSYL010000007.1:0-17465 GCA_038045265.1 Nanobdellota archaeon
ATCCAATTGAAAGATATAATGGAAAAATAAAAGATAGAATAAAAAATATTAGAAGCAGTTTTAAAAGTTTTGATGATGCAAGATGTTTTATGGATTTGAGAAGAACAATCCATAACTTTGTCAATCCAAATCAACAATTGAATGGAGAAACACCAGCAGAAATGGCTGAGATAAATTTGAAATTGGGAAGAAATAAACTGTTAAACTTGATTAGATTTGTCAGAGAAAACATATCACTTTAATTTGACAGTATCGTAAAAGACAAAGATTTAAAAATATCCTCAACATTCAAAAGTTAGAGGTTTTGGCACATCGGAAGCCTAATTCTGAGAAAATTAATATGAGATTACCACAGGGTTGGAATTCAGAACTGAAGGGCATTGAAGCTCAGATTTCTCAAGTTGAAAAGAGTCATAATGTTATTTTGCAAGAGATGGACAAAGAACTTAAGAAAGTTGAACGAGAATATCGGAGTAGAATGCAGTTTGGTAAATTAAAGGGACTTAGAAATAAGTTAAAGTCTGCGCAAGAAACTGTTCGAGAGACATATCCAATAACTCCTCCAGAAATTAAGGAATTTGAGCATGTTGGAGATGCTGCGAGAGTTTTGGCTCATTATTGGCAAGGAAGAGTTATGTCTCAGAATAGGTTAATTCTTGGAATAGCGGAAGATCATATAATGTATGCTAAGGCTGCAGATTATGCTGATCTTTTAACTGCACCAAAAAGTCCCGAAAGAGATTTAGTTGATAGAGCAAAGACATTTCTCTGGAAAGATTATAAGAGATAAGAAACGTGCCGTCCCCCACCCAAAAGATGTACCAGCATAAATTCTAATAAAACATTGCGATTACGCTCGAAACAGCTCTTCAAGTAAATAAGGCAACTCGTGGCTCTTCTTTCGCACACGAGCTTTCTACGAAAGTCTGTTAATCTCCACTAAAAGGTAAACACTAAAAAACTTTCAGTTTTTGGTGCCTTCAAGAATTGAAAATTCTTGAGGTCTCTCAATTATTCCATAATTGTTCTCTGAATTCGAAACGAGATTTAGCCTAACTTTCAACAATACCAACTGCCGAAAAATTATTAAATGCGCATGGATTGTTGTTGCGAGGTGATGAATGACATATATTCTTAAATTTGGAAAGAAGTTTGATAGAGAGTTTGAGAAAATTGATAAATCTATTTCTGATCAGATTGTTAAGAAGCTGAAAAGATTAAAAGAGAATCCAAATACTATTGGTAAAACATTATTGCACACTAATCCTGCATTGTGGGAATTTAAGGCAGAAGTTTATAGGGTGTTTTACTTAATTCAAGAAAACACAAAGGAAATTTGGCTTTTATCGGTTAAGCATAAAGACGAATGCGATGATTACATAAGAAGAGGATATTCAAAAGACGTTAATGAATTTTAACTTTGTGTTTTCTTTCAAATTCTTCCTCAGATAGAAACTCTCCAGATTGTATGTTTTCAGCTTCTCCATGTAGTTCTTTTATCAATTTTCGATTCATTAATATAGAAAGACGTTCAACTACTTCTTTCAAATTATTCACATCACTTCGCAACTGCGTTATTTCTCTTGTTTGTTCCATGCTTATTCTATACTAAGAAGCCTTTTATATTTTTCGGGTTGTCTCTTCAATAGTTTGAAAGCTTCAAGAACAAAGTTCTTGATAGCCGTCAAGAATCAGGTGATTCTTGAGGCTCCGCTTAAATCATTTCTGAAAACCTTGCGCTGTCCAGCGCTTAATCCGATTTAAACGAAATTACCGAGAAATACGAAGAGAAATTTGTTTTTCCCACCCAATAGGAGAAATTGTTGCCCGATACGAAGAAAATAATAAACATATACTTGGTAGATATTAATCAGAGGATTTATAAATTAACTAATAACTAGAATTTTATGGGCTTACAGATAGGAATTACTCCAGATGGAAGTAGAAAATGGGCAAGAAAAAATAGATTGTCTTATTCGGAATCTTATTTTAATGGGGCAGTTATTGCAGGAAATTTAGTGAAACATTCATTAGGGCGGGGCGATATTAGCAGAATTGTATTTTATGGTTTATCTGCTGAGAATGTGAGAGAAAGAAAATTAGAGGAAGTTGGAGCAGTAATCATAGGATTAAATTATGGATTGATTTTATTTAGTCAAATAAAAGGAATTTCTGTCTCTTGTTTTGGGGATGAGAGCTTTGAGAGAGCTTCTAATCTCTTCAAGCTTTCTTCTTTTCAAGTTGATCCAAAAATGAATGTTGATTTGCTTGTTAATTATTCTCCAGATTGGGATTTTAAAACTAGGCCAATAAGAACATCTAGAATACCTACTTTAGATTTAGTTATAAGAACTGAACCAGAAGCAAGAAGACTTAGCGGTTTTCTTCCATTACAGAGTGCAAATGCTCAGTTGTATTTTCCTACTTGCTTCTGGCCAGAATTTACATTGGAAAAATTTGATAAGATTATTGAAGATTTTAAAGCCAAACATATTGGTAGAATTCCTCACAAATAAACTTATCTGGTCGAAAATAAGAAATAAACTGTGTTGATTTTTAGGAGTCATGCAACACAGTTGACAAATAGAAAGGATTAAAAAATTCACTTCTTTAAAATAAACATGGAAATGATAAGCATACCTAAGGACGAGTATGAGAGAATGAAAGCAAAGGTAGTTATGCTTAGAGAGCTTGAAAAAATAGATTTTTATTTATTAAGACAATTCAAAAATAGTTTGGAAGATGTGAAAGCTGGAAGAATAAGAAGAGTTGCTTAATCCTCTTTCAACTTTCTTTCTAAATATTTGTAAAAGAAAGATTATCTAAAATATAAATCTTTAGTGTAAATCAAACTTACTCACTATAAAACAGATTCTTACAGAATTTTAACTGCTTCTTCTGGCTTCACAATTCTTATCCCTTGATATTCTTTCAAATTAAGAAGATGTTTGTCTTGACTTATAATAAATTCAGCTTTCCCATCAATCGCCGTTTCAATAAACTTATTATCCTCTAGGTCTTCTTTTACTGCATTTACTTTTGTTGAAGATTCTATAATTATAGAGTTATTAAGAATAACCTTTCTCCACTCTTCAATCATAGTTTCAGGCATATGAACCTTAAAATTTCTTAAGGTTTCAACTAATTCTTGGATTATATTAATAGAACTTACTAACTCAATTTCTTTATTCTTCCATTTGTCTATCAATTGAGAGCAATAATTTCCGCTCCAAAATATTCCAGAGATAAATACATTTGTATCTAAAACAACTCTCATTTTTTACGAGCATTTCTTACAGCTTGCTCAACATTTATTTCTTTTAATTCATTCTTTTTTGCAAATTCTCTTGTTTTTGCAAGTAATTTATCAAATCCCTTAAATGAAGGCATCTCAAGTTTTCTCAAGATAATAGTATTATCTTCTCCGATTACGACAAACTTCTCTCCTTCACGTATTTTTAGCTTATCTCTCAAGTTTTGAGGGATTACTACCTGTCCACGTGAACTTATGCTTGTTACTTCTATATTTTCCATTTTTACCTCCTATAAGTTTATCTTATTGATAAGAATATCTTATTTATAAACCTTTCTCTTTTGTTAGAATTGAGGCTTCTTTTTCCCAAACCTCAAGAATTTCCAATTCTTGACGGCATTCAAGAACTTCGTTCTTGATGAAAGAAGCAAAAAAGGATGTGGCTCACACGAAAAACAAAAACAATTTCTCGGATTAAAATTTCCCACCCTAACAAACGTCAAGAACGTAAGTTCTTGAGCGCCCCGAAAACCACAGGTTTTCTTGGTTTCTAAGAATGCTCGGTAATTACGCTCCAGAAAAGAGTGCATGCAGAAGTCATCTCTCGGGAGTCTTCGTGAATAGCCCGAGCACATTCGTGACGCTTAATCACTGCTAAACGGCATCTATCTCAATTTATCCTAAATTGTTCTCTTAGTTCGAACCGATAGATGCTGTAAGTCTCGGTTTAATACTAATAAACAGCAGAAAGAATTATAATCTTGCTTGCTTAGAATATAGGATGAATATTCAGTTTACAGAACATGCTCGATATACTATGAACAAAAGGCGTATCACAGAAGATGAGGTAATTTCTGCTATTAAATACCCTAAAAAAACGCAGAAAATTGGGGATAAATATTACTCGACAAAGAATATAGGAAGAGGAATAATAGAAGTAGTTTTCACAAGGGAAAACTATATAAAAGTCATTACTCTCTACTGGATATGAAAATACGAATAGATAAAGATGCAGACGCAATGTATATCGAACTTAGTGATGCTCCTTTTAGTAAGAACCAGAAAATAGACAATAGCACAATAGTTGATATGGATAATAAAGGGAATATTATAGGTATTGAAGTCTTGAATGTAAGCAAGCGCATTTCCAAAGATTTCCTTTCTACTGTTTCTGTTGAGAATATATAATTGTCCTCAACTTCTTTTAGCCTGAACGATTAGAAGAATTTTAGATTCGCCGCTTAATATTAAATTCACAATAGGCGGTGCTCTGCTCCCCCCAGTTTTAATTGTAGAATTATCTTGCCCCACTCCCTGTCCTTTAGGTGTCGCATTCTCAGCATTGTTACACCAAGAATTTTTAATTCTTGGGTGCCGTCAAAAACTATGTTTTTGAGGTTTCTCGCTCCGCTTAACCGCAGAGTGCGAACAAAGTATCGCACAATCGCTTGCTTAAACGAAATTGCTGACTAACTTTTTCTTTTTCTTAAAATAAGTGCTGTTCCTAATGCTGCGGCATAACCAGTAAAACCATAAACTAATCTTTGTTTTACAACTTCTTTATTTGAATTGTCATAAGTTGGGAAAACATTAAATGTTACATATGTACTTCCAAGTAATAATATTGCAGCCGTCACATCCAATAATTTTTCTAATGTTTTTCCCATAAGGTTATTACCGGTATATGCTATTTAAATATTTTCTTTTGTTACCTTTTAAAAGTGTCAATAATTACGCTCGAAATCGGCTGAGAACAAAGCAAAAGTCCCAAGACTCTGAATTCGTAGCTTGGGGTTGCTACGCAACTCGCTTAATCACCAGTAAACGATAACTGCCTTGTTTTATCCCAATTTTTTAGCAAGCCAATTAAAGAAGAAAAATTCCCTCATAAACAAAATATCGTGATACATCATAAACCCAAGATCAAGCAATGAGTGGAAAACCATGCCTATAAATATGAAAAGAAAAGGATTCCAGAAAAGCCCTAAAATTGCCACAACTATGTGAAATTCAATAGTATGAAATAAATGAAATGGCTCCCTTTCCCTGATACCTTTACTGAGTTTTTTCATTCTTTTCTCTCCCTCTTTAAGATGATAATTATAGTTATTCATAAAATCTATTTTTTTAGTTTTAAGAAAAGCAGAGATGTAATGATCAGTATCCATTAAGAAGCTGGCAAGAAAAACTACTCCAAGATCAATATACAGCATAGAGGGATAAATTAATTTGAGTATTAGTGCAAATATAAATCCATAAAAAATGTGCCACTTAGGAAGCATTAGGCCTATCTCCTATTTTTCCAATTATCTCTGCAAATGCTGGTCTAGAGATGAATACTCCAGCAGTTATTCCAATTATTGTTGTTATTGCAAAACCTTTGAAAAGGCCTGCTCCTGCCCAGTACAGTGGAATAAGTGATGCAAGTGAAGTAAAGTAAATTGCAAATACTACAAACAAGGCCCTCTTCATCTTTTCTTTAACACTCATTGTAATTCCTCTTCTCGCTTCGTCTAAAATAATTATTTGGCTATCTACTCCAGTTCCAATAGTTGCCAGTATTCCCGCTATGCTTGGCAAGTCTAAATTCCACTTTATCATTGCCGCAACTCCAAGAATGATTATTATTTCAGAAAATGAAGTGAGTAGCAAAGCAAGAGAAGCTTTAACCTTTCTATATCTTATAAATATTATCAAGGAAACAACAAGTATGGAAGCAATGCCTGCAAGCAATATTAATTTTGTAAATTGTTCTCCAAGAGTGGGGGAAATTGTGTCCATCTTGACTATATTTAATTTGTAAGGGAGACTTCCTGTAATGAGAATTGTTTGCATTCTATTCATTGATTCCCTGGTGTTTCTCAAAGCATCTTCTTGAGTATTTCCTATGCCCGTACCTTGTATAGATATTTCAGTAGTTACCTGCCCCTTCAAACTGGCGCCTATAGATAATGTTTCCACCTCATTCTCGTCGACAAATAGATGCAATTTTTCAGTTAAATATGCTCCAGAGCTATCAAGAGGTATATCTTTAGTTACTTCTGCATGCTTCTTTGCGGCTTGTTCAGTCAAGAATAATGTAAACTGGTATCTGCAGAAATATCCCTCACTCGCTTGCTGACAGGCAGTTATTCCTGCGCATGTAGCATCATTCCTGCATACATCAGCAATATCATTTTCTCCACCAATAAATACGGTTTCATTTCCCACCTTTGCTTCAAACTTTCCCTGTTGAGATATTAAATTTTCTAAATCTTGAGGACTTGCTCCTGCAACTTCTACAAGCATAAATCTATTTCCTTCTAAATCTCTAACTCCCCTTATTTGAACATCTCTCAAGCCAAAAACATTAAATCTATTACTGCTTACAGCAATCAAATCATTTAACTGCTCATCGTTTATCTTTTGATCAGGTTGAACTAATGCTCTAGCCCCTCCCCTCAAATCCAACCCGGTTTTTATTTTAGTCCTAGGCACGTCTTCAACTGTTATTTCAGGTATTTCATCAGTAAGAACAGTATACTCATTATCTTTTGTAGTTATATCTAATCTCCTCTCGCCTTTACTGAAATCGAGCTCCCCAATTACTCTAGAGTAATCTTCTTTACTCTCAACTTTATTTCCATCTACTTGAGTTATTATCTCTCCAGATCTTAGTCCAGAATCATAAAAACTAGAATTTTTATCTATAGATCTAACAACAACTCCATCTTCAAAATTTATTCCAATGAGCCAGATACTAAGTAACAGCACAATTATCAACATCCAAACTCTCCATCCTAATTTATTTGCCATTTTATCTTAAACCTTTAACCTCCATGTACCATTTTAATATAGACGCATTTGTAAGCCAAGTATTCATTATGTCAAAAATAAGCCCTATAAGGATTATTTCAAAAGTCTGCTTTAATACCTCTGAAACATTATAGGTTATTAATAAAGAAACCACTACTGCGGCAATCGCCGCCAAAGTCATAGTCATTCCAGTTTTTAGTGCTCCAAAAATTCTAGCATTCAAACTTGATTCCTCTCCTTTCAACATTCTAGTAGTCAGTAATATATCTGTATCGACGCTATATCCTATAAGCATAAGCAAAGCAACAATTCCTGCAGCAGATAAGTCCATTCCCATTAAGTTTACAGTAGCAATAGTCATAACTATATCTGAAAATGCGGCAAAAACTACTGCGATGCTAGGTGCAAAGCTTCTGAATATAATAAAGACAACAATAGCCATAAGAACAAATGCAAGCACTAATGCAAATCTAAGCTGTTTGTAAAATCCAGAAGATAATGAAGAACCTGAAAATTCTATTGAAGAATTATCCTCATTTAATTCATAACCTATCGCCTCCTGTAATGCCACTTTAACGGGCTCAACTTCTGCTTTAGTCTCAATTACCAAACCTATTTGTTTTCCTGTTATGATGTCAGAAATAGTTCTCACGCCTATATCTGGAAATTTTTGTTCAAGGGCATCTATTATCTGTTCTTTATCAATATTCTCATCAAATAAGCTTATGCTAGTTCCACCTGTTAAGGAAACATCTTTTCTTATGAAATCTCCGTTATCTTGATAAAACATAAACAAATAAATAAAAGATAAAACTAACAGAGCAACAGGGATGAACAAAAGAACTTTATAACTTTTATCGTACCAGTTTTTTTGACTACTTACCTTCGTTTGATGTTGTTCCATATTTAACTTATATTTATGCAACTTTTAAACTTAATTAAAAGCAATGCGCCCGACGGGAATCGGACCCGTGTCAAGTGGTTATTTCGCCTTTTGATATTATCTAAGGCCTGGAAACCACCTATTCTGCCATTAAACTACGAGCGCATAAATTTACTTATTAATAAGCAGTTTTAAAGTTTGCTGTTTTTGTAATGGGTTTTTCTATGGCAATTAACACATAGAACTTGGCACTTTGCTATCTCTTCCTTTATACGATTTATAGAGTACCCATTATAAACCAAATAAGAAACCCCTCCTTCTTTTTTTGATGATATCTCCTTATGATGAAAATCTATGGTCGCAGGATGATTCTCATTACACAACTCACATTTAAGATTTTTCTTATAATCAAGAAACCATTTGCCTAGCTCCCTTTTTCTTTTTCTGACGCTAAAGAGAACTTTCCTCTTGTTCTTCTCATAAATCTCTTTGCGATACTCTTTTCTTTTTTCAGGATTTTTAAAAGGCATAATTTTTTAGGGTTTCAACCAATATAAACATTTGTAACCCTTATAAAATTAAATACTTGCATCTTTTTCACTCATTCAAATTCTCACACGCGCCTGATAGGATTTGAACCTACGACCCTTGGGTTAGGACCCCAATGCTCTATCCAGGCTGAGCTACAGGCGCATACGCCTCCAATGAATTGAAGAGTTTTAAAATTAACTAATGCAGGAGGGAGGATTCGAACCTCCGAATCCACTAAGGAAAGAGCTCTTGAGGCTCTCGCGTTTGACCACTTCGCTACCCCTGCTTATCAATTCAAAAGAAGAACGCATTTTAAAGCTTATCCCTAATCGCCTTTCTCTATTCTATAACTGTCTTCCTCAAAATGCTCGGTGCTGAATTCCATTAAATTGCTGTCTTCAATAGCTTCCATTCTATGCACTCTTCCAGGCCAAATGTATAAGCACTCTCCAACGTTCAAAACTATTTCTTCTTTCTTACCCGCATCATAATCTTCAGGAGAGTTAGATAGCAATATTTTCATTTTCCCAGAGAATAAGAAGAATGTTTCATCTTTTAACTTGTGGTAATGAATGCTACATCTCTTTCCTTTTTCAAAGAAAAGCAATTTACCACAGTATTCTTTTTTATTTGCAATCCAATCCTCATACCCCCATCCTTTTTTATGCTTCTCAGGCTTGTAAGAATTATTTTCCATAAATTAAGAAACTGCCCTGCCTTTTAGGTTTTCCCAATCTTTTTCTTCCCTTACTTCCAGATTAGTCTTCCAAGCACCCTTGATAGTATTTGTATTTATTCCAATACTCTCTGCGAAAGATATGAATGCATTAATATCCTTTGGAAAACACACTCCTCCAAAACCTCTTTTTCCATCAGGTCCTGGAACACTTAAATGCGCGTCAGCAACTCTTCCATCAGATACAAATCCTGCAAGAAGATCATTCCAGTCTGCACCTACTTTTTCGCACACAAGTTTCATCTCATTAGCAAATGAAATTTTCACGCTGAAAAAGACATTACACATATATTTTACAAGTTCAGCAGTTTCAAAATTGGTTTCTATTATTTTTGCCCCATGGAATCTAGATTTGAATAGTTCTGCTACTTTTGTAGCATCTTCCTTTTTTCCACCAAGGATTATTCTTGTCTGTGTGAGAAAATCAAGTCTTGCAGATCTTTGAGTAAGAAATTCTGGATTAAAAATAAATTTTAAACTTGGAAATTCTTTAGATAATTTTGTCATTGTTCCAGGCACAATAGTTGATTTTATTACAACTATAGGTAGATTATTTCCCTTATTTTCATTAATGCTTTTTACTGCCCCCCTTACTATCTCTATATTTATTGAACCGTCTGCATTCATAGGTGTAGGCACACATACAAATATTATCTCAGAATTTTGGCATAACTCTATTAGTGTATTGATACTTTTCTCTGGATTCTTATCATATATAAGTACTTGGCAATTCCCAGTAGAACCAGGACTGAATCCCTGGGCAACAGCGTCGCCTACAAAGCCGTTCCCCATAATACCTATTTTTTTTCCACTCATCAAATTTTCAGTAAAATCCACTTTATAGATTTATCTGCACATTTTATTCTAATTATCACTTTTTATTCTTTCATTCAATTCACCAATACTTAATGTAGCCGTTCCTGCTTTTTCAACAACAACTCCTGAAGCATAGTTAGCAATCTCGCACGCTTCTGTCAAACTTGCCCCAGAAAGCATAGACAATGTTAATGTAGCAAGAAAAGTATCTCCTGCTCCGCTTACATCAACAACTTCTCTCACCTTTGTAGGTATTTCATGATATATTTCATCTAAACTTGAAACTCCAGCAGAACCTCTAGTTATCACTGCATATTTGCTTCCAGTCATTTCTCTTAACTTGACTATAACTTCTTCAATAGGAGCATTTTCTAGATTGTACATCTTTCTCGCTTCTTTTTCATTAGGCCTTATAAGAGTAACCCCCTTAAAATGCATTACATTGGCAGGTTTAGCATCAACAACACTAGGGATTCCTTTTTCATTGGAAAATGCTACTAATTTTTTGCCAAAATCAGATCCTCTAAATATTCTCTTATTATAATCTGAAAAGACTACACAATCATACCCTCCATTACTGTCAAGGAGATCAATTAGTGCTTTTTGTGTTATTTCGTCCAAGGGCTTTAGATTATCTTCTCCATGATCTGCCCGAACTATATAGTGATTATGACTTTTCTCAAGTAGTCTTTGCTTCACAATATTTTTTCCCTCACAAGATATATATCTTAATTTTATTTTATTTTCTTGACATATTTGAAGTATTTTTTGCTTAATTGAATCTTCATGCAATATGCCATAAAGATAAACCTCTGCTCCAAGAGAAGCAAGATTAGCCGCCACATTTCCTGCACATCCCAAAACATATTTTTCATTTACTACTCTTAATATCGGTGCACCAGGCATTTCTGGATTCGTCCTTTCAACAAAACCTTCAGTGTATAAGTCAAGAACTATATCCCCAACAACAGCAATCCTTTTTCCTGCAAAATGCGAAGCAATCTTAATCATCTTTTCTTTATCATTAATCAAAGCCATAAGAATAATCACATTTTCACATTTTTAAGCATTTATATAAAAGAAAATGACGAAGACAGCATCGGAGTTTCGCCTCTGTTCTGAGACTAACGCAACCGACGCGAAGGGCTTGACTTCCAGGTTCGGAATGGATCTGGGTATTTCCCCGACGCTATGGCCGTCTTCCCAAATGTAGGTTATATTGGGTTTTTAAGCTTTTCTACATGTACTTTCAGAATATTCTCTTTCTTATTTAATATATTTTTACCATGAGTGATAATAGATTTATCAAATAAGTTTAATTGTTGAAATCTTTCAAGATATTCTAACTTCTTAGGAAGATATATTTTATAGATTAAACCATTTTTCTCTTTGTAATCAATCATTTTAAAAGGTAAATCAAATTCTCTTAGCATAGAAATTATTTGTTTAATCATAATTTCATTCTTTAAATCTCCCATAATTCTTCCATCATTAGATATGGAACCCTCATCGTTAAAAAATGCTGTTAGAAAGGCTATTTTTATCTTATTATCTCCAAACAATATTTCTTTAGGTTTTCTAACAACAGCCTCTCTAATTTGTAATCCTTCATCAGTATGAAAAGCAACATATTCCAAAACACCAGAATCAATTACAGCATTTCTCTGCCATCTAAAATTTTCTTCATCCATGTAATGTTTGACTTTTGGCAGTCAACCATCACCTCTAAAACTAGGCTTTTTTGAACTTTGTAATTTCAGGAAGCATATCTGCCTGACCAAGCAATACTGCTCTACAACAATATCTTTCTAATCCAAGCTCATCAAGAACTTTTCCTGAATCCTCTCCGGCATCTATTCTTTTCTTATATTCTTCCCATAAATGCCCTACAGGCCTTCCACATCCAAAACATCTGACTGGAACTATCATGCATTTATTTCATGAAGAACCTTTTTAAACCTTGCCAATCACACATTTCTATGGCAAATAATGAAGTAATAACTCTGAAAAACGTTAAGAAGTATTATGAAATGGGAGACAATGTAGTAAAAGCTCTGGACGGTTTTGATATAGGAGTAGAGAAGGGAGATTTTGTGGCAATCATGGGTCCTTCTGGTTCTGGAAAATCAACTGCAATGAATCTTACAGGCAGTTTAGACTTACCTACATCGGGAAGCATTTATCTTGATGGGCACGACATTTCCCACTTAGATGAATCCCAATTGGCTCAGATAAGGGGCAGAAAAATAGGATTTATCTTCCAAAGTTTCAATCTTATTCCAAATCTTACTACTCTAGAAAATGTAGCTCTTCCAATGTTATTCCAAGGCATATCAAAAGAAGATAGAGAAAAGAGGGCATTGGATTTACTTAAACTTGTAGAGCTCCATGATAGAGCAGACCATTATCCAAATCAACTTTCTGGAGGCCAACAGCAGAGAATAGCAATTGCAAGAGCATTAGCAAACAATCCAGAGGTTATTTTAGCAGACGAACCAACAGGAAACTTAGACACAAAAACAGGAGCAATGGTAATGCAATTCCTAGAAGACTTAAACAAAAAAGGCACAACTATAATTATGATTACTCATGACCCAGAAAAAGCATTATCCCATGCAAGAACAATTTACTGGATTAAAGATGGAATTGTAGAAAAGATTACAAAGAAAATGAATGATAATTGGAAAGAAGTTAAATTGTAACCCCTTTATAGTCATAATACAAAAGGTTTTTAAATAAGAAAAATAAGAAATAATTATGAAAACAAAGATAATCTTATCAGCAATACTAGCATTAGTTTTTCTTGTAGCTTCAGCATCGGCTCTTATAGTAAAGAATGTAAACACTGATCAAATTTCTCCAGGAGAACAGTCAAGAATATCTATAGAAGTTGAAAACACTTTAAATGAAGACTTAGCACCAGTATCTCTATCTTTAAATTTAGCCAATCTCCCATTTATTCCCATAGGAAGTTCTGAAGATTCCATAGAAGAGATTAGAGAGGGAGACGAGGAAACATTTACTTTTCTTCTCAAGGCCTCAAATACAATTGCACCAGGAGATTACGAAATTCCCTACACATTAAGATATGAGATAAATAATACAGAAAAAACAAGAACTGGAACAATAGGGATAAGAGTAAGTTCTCAACCAGATCTTTCATACTCAATAAGCACAGAAAATCCAATAGTTGGACAGAAAGGCAAAGTAACTCTTAAAATCGTGAATAAGGGCTTTGCAGATGCACAGTTTGTCAGCGTAAAAGTTATTCCAGAAGGATTCACATTATTGTCAGATTCAGATGAATACATAGGAAGCATCGACTCAGATGATTTTGAAACTACTACCTTTGATGTTATATTTAACAAGCAGGACGCAAACCTTCTTGCAATAGTGGAATACAGGAATTTTGATAATAGCAAGATAACAAAGAATGTTGAATTACCTGTAAGCGTTTATACAAAAGAAGATGCGCTTAAATTGGGATTGATAAGTAAAAGCAATACATTGCTTTACGTTGGTATAATTATCTTGATAATTGTCATCTGGATTGTCTGGAGAGCAATTGCAAAACGAAGAAGACTGAAAAAGAGCATGCAAAGAATGCAGGAAGTAAAATAAAATGAATAATCAATCATATTCAGAATCTGCAAGAGCTGTAGGAGCCGTTTATCAAGGTAGAAGAAATAAAATTGATATTTCAGAAAGACCAGAAGTAAGATTCAATGTCGACATTGTACATGTAATGGGATTTAGAAGTTTTAGTTTTCAAGATTACAATCTACAAATTAGAAGCAATCCAAGATTTAGAGGCAGAGTACAACTTCGCGGGAGATAATTCCCATGATAAAATCCTATTTTTTTCTCGCACTCCAAAACCTAAAACACAGAGGTTTACGTTCTACCCTCACACTTTTAGGAATTTTTATAGGAATTGCAGCAGTTGTTTCATTAATTTCTCTAGGTAATGGCCTACAAGAAGCAATTACAGGCCAATTTTCAACATTATCAGCAGACAGATTGCTAGTTCAAAATCAAGGAACTGGTTTCGGCCCCCCAGGTTCAACTTCAGTAGATAAAATGAACGAGCATGACTTAAAAATAATAGAAGGAGTTTCTGGAGTTGACAGAGCAATTGTAAGAATATTAAGGGTTGGAAAATTTGAATACAATAAAGTTGCAATGTTTGAATACATAGGAAGCGTTCCAGAAAAACAAGACGACATAGATTACATGTACGATTCTTTTGAAATGGAAGCAGATTCAGGAAAATTATTGGGGGCATTAGATACAGGTTTAGTATTGCTAGGAAGCGACTTTGCAGAATCTGGAAGATATGATAAGGATATTAGAGTAGGAAGCATATTAAAAATACAAGACAAAGAGTTTAAAGTTATAGGATTTCTTAAAAAAATGTCTTCATTCCAATTTAACAGCGCAATTTTTATGCTTGAAGAAGATATGACAGATTTATACAATATCGGAGATGAGTTTGATTTTATAGTAGTTCAAGTAGACGATAAAGATAACATAGACAGAGTAGCAAATGACATTTCAGAGAAGTTAAGAAGGGATAGAAAAGAAAAACAGGGAGAAGAAGATTTTTCAGTTCAAACCCCCATTCAAGCATTAGGTGCAGTAAATACAATTCTAAACATAATTAACATAATTGTTGTAGGAATTGCAGCCATTTCCTTGCTCGTCGGAGGAATTGGGATTACAAACACATTATTCACTTCGGTTTTAGAAAGAACAAAAGAAATTGGAACATTAGAAGCGATTGGAGCAAAAAATAAAGATGTATTATCAATATTTTTAATTGAATCTGCTTTGTTAGGTTTTGTAGGGGGAGTAGTAGGAATAATATTAGGTTTAGCTTTAGCATTCGGCGTATCTGCATTAGCAAACAACGCATTAGGAAGCACAATCCTCGACGTTCAAATCTCTTATCCTCTTATATTATCTGCTCTTGCCTTTTCCTGTTTAATTGGAATCATTTCAGGACTCGTCCCAGCTTTCCAAGCCTCTAAATTAAAACCTGTGGAGGCATTGAGACGATGAAATTTGAAATTCCACTAACAGAAAATCAAAGATATGCTCTTAGAATTACAGCAGGGTTTAATGGGTTGCCTTTAGGTTTTACACAGAGAAATTTAAAAGAGGCAAGAATAGATGATGCAACTATTCCAAATACAGAACTTCCAGTTTGGAAGCGAGAATTCAGAGAACAAGATAGAATACTTGAAGAGAAAAGTAGAGACAATATCACCCAATTAACTAACTTTTATAAAAAACATAGTCATCTATATGCTCAATGTATTGCTGGCAGGAATAGGGACGATGCAATAATTGCATTCAAAGAAGCACTATCATTAAATGAGCTTCAAGAGCTAGAAAGACTTAATCAAAAAGGCATGTCAATTTTTGAAGAACAAGAAATGATAAGACATAAAGAAGTTGCAAGATATCAAAGACACTCTTCAAAACTTTTAGGTATTATAGGTATAGCTAAAGTAGTAGATGATGTACAAGAGGGTATGTTGCCAGAAACATATAATTCTCGTTTAATTCCTCCTGAAAATTTAGAAGCAGTAAAAGCAGGAGTTTCTTCAGGATTTTTTGTTAAAGATATAGCTTCCCAAGATAGAGAAATATTAAGACATATTTACATAAAATATTGGGGAGGAAGTCCATCTTCGTTTTCATTAGTTCAGACAGCCTTAGAGATGAACCTTACTGACATATCTTCTGTCCAAGAAAGCATTTATAGATTGTCTGGATTGATTTGTCATCTCTATTTACCTAAAAGTTTAAGAGAATCTTTCACACATGGAAAAGTTCTTGATTATAATGATAAATGGTTTATTCCAAAAGCAAGAATAGGATTAGTTAAGGAGGTTCTAAGAAAATGATCTCCGACTTTTTCACCCTCGCATTAAAAAACCTTAGAAAAAGGCGTTTAAGGTCATGGCTTACAATTTTAGGAATTATAATTTCAATCGCAACAATATTCATGTTAATATCAATATCATTAGGTTTGCAGGAAGCAGTAAAACAGCAGTTTGAAACTCTTGGAACAGATAAATTCTTTGTTCTCCCAAAAGGACAAATTGCAGGTCCAGGAAGTGGAGGAGCAGTTTCTCTTTCAATAGAAGATGTAAATGCAATAAATAAAATTTCAGGAGTAAAAGAAACTGTTTACATGACGGCAAGTCCAGTCAAAGTAGAAATAAATGGAGAAGTAAGATACACAAACGCAGTTGGATTTCCATTAGAACACGGCAGTTTATTTTTAGAAAACGGAGGATTTAAACCAGATGAAGGAAGATTGTTAAAAGTTGGAGATAATGGATACGTTGCAGTAGGATATCAGTTCAAATATACAAATTGGCTAAAAAAACCAGCAAAAGTA
This sequence comes from Nanobdellota archaeon, assembly GCA_038045265.1. GTDB lineage: Archaea > Nanobdellota > Nanobdellia > Pacearchaeales > GW2011-AR1 > SICV01. The sequence goes on from JBBSYL010000007.1 coordinate 16,427, forward strand.
GGAGATAAAATTCTTTTAAATGATAAAGAGTTTAAGATAAGAGCAATTACAAGTCAAGTAGGAAATTCTGGAGACGATAGAATTATATTAATGTCCATTGAAGATTTCAAAGCTCTAACAGGAATTAATGATAGAATAGATCATATAGTAGTTAAAGTAGATGATGTAAATAAATTAAAAGAAGTTGCAGAAAGAGTAGATAAAAAGTTAAAAAATACAAGAGGAGTTACAGAAAAAACAAAAGATTTTTCAATTTTAACTCCTGAAGAATTATTAGAAAGTTTCGGAACAATTCTTAACATAATAACTGCATTTCTAGCAGGTGTTGCAGGAATTTCATTATTAGTAGGTGCAATAGGAATAGCAAACACAATGTTCACATCAGTTTTAGAGAGAACAAAAGAGATAGGAACAATGAAAGCAGTAGGTGCAAGAAATTCAGATATCCTTAAAATATTTTTAATAGAATCTGGATTGATAGGTTTAGTTGGAGGAATTTTCGGAGTTATTCTAGGATTTTCTGTTTCAAAATTAATAGAATATATTGCAACTCAACAATTAGGAACTAATTTATTACAGGCAACAGCGCCAGCATATCTAATTGTCGGTTGTTTGCTTTTCTCATTTCTTATAGGTTCCATTTCAGGAATATGGCCAGCTTATCGTGCATCCAAACTTAAGACAGTTGACGCCCTTCGATACGAATGAATGAACCGAAAATTCAGATTGTAGTTAGATATAATAATCTCCTTATATCCATTAAAGCATGAGAAAGAAAATATCTTTACTTCTTGCATTCTCTTTTATTTTAAATCTTCTTTGGGAATTCTCGCATCCTATATTATATGACTAGAATGTTCTTCCATTAAAGCCTGAAATATCATTCTATTTTTCAAGAATTCTTCTCTCTTCTGTTTGGGATATTATATTAATTATAATATTGTTTTCTCTTGTTTCTCTCAAGAATAAAAATTTCTCTTGGATTAAGAAGCCTGGGAAATCAGATTATGTATTGATAATTCTTATTGGAATTGTTTTA
>JBBSYL010000008.1:0-43087 GCA_038045265.1 Nanobdellota archaeon
TTCAAATCCCACAAAATAAAATAGTGGTCCCGACGGGATTCCTGAAGCTTCGCGAGAAGCGAGGGGACAGAGATTCGAAGAATTCTCTGGATGTTCAAATCCCACAAAATAAAATAGTGGTCCCGACGGGATTTGAACCCGCGACACCTGGATTAAAAGTCCAGTGCTCTACCAGACTGAGCTACGGAACCATACTCAGCTCAGAATAAAAGTCGTTATTTAAAAGTTTAGTTTTACAGTTTTAGAATAATGATAAACCAATAAGTGCATTCTTTCCAAGGTGAGTGGCCCATTCTCTTGCATTATTCGTAGCACACCATTCTTTATCAAAATCTCCAACAACTTCGTTTCTTAATATGAGATATTCGACCATCCTGTGGAAAAAATGTGCCTTGTATATTTTCTGCAAAACAACATATCTCTCGCTATTTCTTGAGCGATGAACAGAAGTAGCCATTATTTGTGCGGGCTTTCCTCTCTCGCATTCGTGAAATAAGATTACTCCCCCAGCTCCGTTATTTGTAACATAGAATCTGTTTCCAAAGCCTTCTGCAATAAGATGTTCTCCATCAGCAAGTGCTCTCATAAAAATTAACAATTTAATTAGCTTATAAACATTATTACATTAAAAAGTTAGAAAGCTTCTTTGGCTTTTTCTATAATAGAATCTCTGTCAACAAATCCAACGCTCTGGTCAACAACTTCTCCATCTTTCAAAAACAAAAGAGCCGGAATACTCATCACCCTGAATCTGCTCGCCAGTTCGTTTTCAGAATCAACATCAACTTTTCCAAAATGCACTTTTCCCTGCAATTCTTCAGAGGCCGCATCAAACTCAGGTTTTATCATTTTGCATGGTCCGCACCATCCAGCCCAGAAATCAATCACCCAATTGCCTTTTACAGTTTTAGAATCAAAATTTCCCTCATTTAATTCAATAATATTTTCTGCCATAATAGAGTTTTGAAAATTCTACTTATAAATATTTCTATACTTTTCTTTTTATCGAAGATAAAATGTGATTAAAATAATGTATTCATTTTGTAATAGATAAACTAATTGGTAAATAGTCATCTATTAATACTTCTATACCCTATAATAAAATGGACAAAACACAGCTTATTGAATTGCTTAAAAAAGAAAAATACAAAGAAGAAATAGTTCAAGCATTTGCAAATGTAAAAAGGGAAGATTTCCTCCCAGATCATCTGAAGCCGTACGCATATGAAAATATGGCTCTTCCAATAGGAGAAGGTTCTGCAGTCTCACAACCAACAATAATTGCACTTATCCTAGAACTTTTGGATGTTCAACCTAATTTAAGGGTGCTTGAAATTGGCTCTGGATCCGGATACGTTTTAGCATTATTATCTGAATTGACTAGTTCAGACATTTATGGAATAGAAATAAAAGCAAATATGGCTGCAGAGTCAAAAGGAAGATTAGCTGGCAAGCCACATGTACACATAATAAATAAATCAGGATATAATGGTCTTCCAGGCAAGGCACCTTTCGATCGCATTTTAGTTTCTGCGGCCTGCACAAAAATTCCAAAACATCTTTTATCGCAATTAAACGATCATGGAATTTTAGTTGCCCCAGTAAAAAGCGACCTAATTAAAATAACGAGGTCCGGAGAAAAATACAATGAGGAAGCTTATAGGGATAAAGTTCAATTCGTTTCAATGGTCGAAGAAGACTAATCTTTCACTTTATCTAATTAGCGCCATAATAAATATCTAATATTATTAACTCAATTCCTCGTTGTATTTTAACAGAAATTTATTCCCCACATCCACTTCTAAAACTTGAATTGCAATCTGTGCATCTCTTTGAGCAATTCCCTGTATCTTTTAATGTTCCAACTGCTCCGCATATTGGGCAGATTAAATTCTTATTCGCTTCGTTGCTTGCAGGATTCAATTGTACCTCTTCTTTCTTGAATTCTGTTATTGATTTCTGCTCTTCCTTTGCAGGCTCAAGTTGTTGAACAACAAATTCTTTCTTTCCTGCACCTTGTCCAAAATGATTTATCATGAACTGTGCCACATAATCCACTATTGAGGTAGCAGTTCTTATAGGCATCGCATTTTTATCCAGCTCTCCGCCGTTTGTATTTTTCACAAATCCAGCAGGTTCAAATCTATGATGTCTGAATTTATTGAATAGAACCTCAATTGGAGTTCCGTATTGCAGATTCATAGATACTGCAGTAGCCCACGCATCTACTAATCCATTGACTGTTGATCCAACTTTATGCATTGTTAAAAATATCTCTCCAGGTTTTCCATCATCATATAAACCAATGGTCAAATAACCTTCATGACTGTTAATATCAAATTTATGTGTTATTGCTTTTCTTGTTTGGGGCATTTTTATCCTTTCATTCCCCGCAACCACTTTGACTTGCTGTACCTGTTCTTTCTTTACCATTTCCCCATCGGTCTTCTTAGTATTTAATGGCTGACTTCTCTTACTATTCTCCCTGTAAATTGCAACAGCTTTCAATCCTTTTTCCCATGCATAAATATAAGCATCCATTATATTCTCCACACTTGAATCTTCAGGCATATTCACTGTTTTGCTTATTGCTCCCGAAATGAATGGTTGTGTGACCGCCATCATATCAATATGCGCAGTCCAATTAATAGCTCTTTTTCCCTTTGCAGGTCTAAAAGCACAGTCAAAAATAGCCAAATGTTTATCGTCTAATTGTGGTGCGCCTTCAATAGTGTCATTTTTATCAACATAATTTATTATTTCATTTATTTCATGCTCGCTATATCCAAGATTCTTTAGTGCTAATCCTACAGACCTATTAACTATCTTCAACATCCCTCCTCCGCCCAATACTTTATACTTAACAAGAGCAATATCTGGTTCAATTCCAGTTGTGTCACAATCCATCATGAAAGCAATTGTTCCAGTCGGAGCAAGGACAGTTGTCTGCGCATTCCTAAATCCAAACTTCTCTCCAAGCTCAAGTGCATCGCTCCAAGAATCCCATGCAATATTAACCAAATCTCTCAAATGGATTGGAACAGATTCAACTTTAATATCCTTAACATGTTCTCTGTGCATTTTTATAACTTCAATCATTGAATTTTTATTCTCTGCATATCCTGGAAATGGGCCAACAAGTGCAGCAAGCTCAGCGCTCGTCTTATATGCTTCTCCACACATTATGGCCGTTATTGCCGCTGCTACCGCCCTCCCCTCTTCAGAATCATAAAGCAATCCAAGACTCATCAACAAAGCCCCAAGATTTGCATATCCCAATCCAAGAGTTCTGAAAATATGAGATCTTAAAGCAACTTTCTCAGTAGGGTAGCTCGCTCCGTCCACTATCAGATCCATCGCAATAATGAAGGATCTAACAACTGCCTTGAACTTTTCATAATCGAATCTCCCATCTTCTGTTCTAAATTTCATTAAATTAATAGAAGCAAGATTACATGCAGTATCATCTAAAAATACATATTCTGAACAATTATGAATAGTTATTCCATTAGCCACAAAAGTATGTGTAATTGGTTCAGTTAAATCATAAACAATTTCCTCTCCAATATATTCTAAAGATTCAACTGCATCAAGAGGATAATCTTTATAGGTTTCAACCTCTTCATTCATTTTCTTAAGCCTCTCACTCTTATAAGATTCAGGCATAAATCCTATTAATTTTTCAAATTTTACTCTTCCATCTTTAGATATTCTTAATGAGTGTACTTCTTTTACATCATATTCTTTCATTCCTCCTTTTCCATCAGGAAGCATTGCGACAGATTTTCCAGCCCTCCTATTTCTATACAACTTACTTTTTATTCCAAATCCAAGAAGCATAATTTGAACATCTTTCACCAATTGAAGACTTGTAGAATCAAGAGAAACATATTGCGATTTTTCACCATAATTAGCCACAGTTCCATCTGCTGTAAATAAGCCCTGTAAAACGTATTTCTGTGCACCCAAAGGCAAAGCAAAAATCTGCTCACTTATGTACTTTTCATGAGAATAAAGTCCAAGATTAATCATTTGTGAGAACATACTAATTAAAGAAGTATTTGTCACTTCGTATTTCGCAGAAGTTTGTGTTATCTGCACACTCGCAGGAGTATTCTTATGAGTAATTCTTTCATAATTCTCTGCAACATATCCTGCAAATTTATCTAATATATTCTTCTCATCAGTCTTATGCATGGTTAATTGTATCCCTCTGCCTTCCTCACTATTTCTTGAGCCATCTCCAAGATAAACTCCAAGCATTTGATAAAATGTCTTTTCTTTTTCATCAACCCTCTTTATTTCCGCAACTTGGTGTGGAGGAATAAGAACCCTATCCTCCTTGCTCAATTCACAAGCAGGAATAAAACCTCTATTAATTGTGAATACTTTATGATCCGCAGTTAATTTTATTTCATAACCTGAATTAGTAGTTAATTTATAGACAGGTTTATTTCCAGTAACAAATGAACCAAATATATTAGACTCATTAATCAGACCAGTATTTGTAATGATTGCACTTTTTTTATCCAACATTTTATCAATTCTTAACCATTTTCCATCTTTAGTCAAAACTTTTGTATCTCCTGTAACGCATGGGTTAGTTGCATTTATTCTTCCAGAATTTTTGCATGTGTGATATTTCTGTATTATCGAATCACTCTGTATTCCTGGATCTCCACATATCCATGTTCCTTCGGCAATCTTGTACAAAATATCTCTAGCCTTATAATTATCCATAACTTTTCCATCAGTAACTGCTTTAGTCTGCCACTCTCCATTTTCTCTCGCTTTCTGCATGAATTCATCTGTAACTCTTACACTCATATTACAATTTTGGAAAAATACAGAGCCATATGCCTCCCCATTCATCCCCCCAGGGTAACCTTGTTCAATCAATGCCCAAGCTTTCTTCTCTTCTTTTTGTTTGGCCTCTATGAAATCCATAATATCTGGATGGTCAACGTTAAGTATTTCCATTTTAGCAGCTCTCCTAGTCTTCCCCCCAGATTTAATGATATTCGCATAAGCATCATACCCTTTCATAAAACTCAACGGTCCAGAAGCTTTCCCTCCTCCAGTAATTCTCTCCCTGCTACTTCTCAAGGGAGATCTATTAGTTCCAGTCCCAGATCCTGCCTTAAACAAGGTGGCCTCTGCAACCTGTACTTCCATTATCGATTCCATATTATCTTGTATACTCAATATAAAACAAGCAGAACACTGAGGCCTGTCCATCTGCTTATTAGACCTAATTACTTTCTTATTTGCTTCGTCCCAAACATAAGTAGATACTCCCCCAGCATCTTTATTGTATTCTTGTATTCCAACGTTAAACCAGACAGGAGAATTAAATATGCACAATTGGTTTAAACATATGGCTGCAATTTCTTCCTCAAGTATCTTTGCTCTCACCTCATCGAAGTATCCTTGTTTAACTGCTTGTCTACTGAAGTATCTGCTTACTCTTCCTATTATTTTCTCTATACTATTTTCCCTTTCTCCTTTGTCCTGATTTCCCCAGAAATACTTGCTTGCCACTACCTTTAGTGCAAGAGAGCTCCAAAATTCTGGCTTTCTTACATCCTTCTGAGTAAAGACAGGCTTCCCCCTATCATCGCTTACATTAACATCTTCAGATACCCACTTTATAGGATTTCCATAAATATCGTACTGAAATGGGCTTTTCCCTTCAAAAGTAAATGATCTTTGCATCTGAAACTTTCCAGACTCTAGCTGTTGTATTCTCTCAGGCGTCATTTTCCAACCAACTCCTTTATTTCTTTCTTAAAATCAGAGATATCTGTGAAATCTCTGTAAACCGAAGCGAATCTTATGTATGCAACCTTGTCTATCTTCTTTAATTCCTTAGAAACAAGCTCTCCAATATAATCTGACTTAACCTCTTTTCCTTTTCTTCTTAGTTTTTCTTCCACATTTATTACCATTTTATCTATTTTATCCGAACTTATGGGTCTTTTTTCGCAGGCTTTTTCCATTCCCTTCCTCATCTTCATCCTATCAAATTCCTCTCGCGCCCCATCTTTCTTCACAACTCTTAAGCGAACTTCTTCAGTACCTTCAAGAGTATTAAATCTCTTCTCACACTTAAGGCATTCCCTCCTACGTTTGGTTATGCCTTCAATGTCTCTCTTGTCAATCACCTTAGTCTCTTCGTGTTGACAGTAGGGGCACCTCATATTTTTAACCACAAGATGTTGTGTTTCTCTTATTTTTCAACACAATAACTTGTATTTAATCTTTATCTCATGATTTGTCTATTTAAACATTTCTATACTTTTCTTTTTACCGTCGGTAAGTAAAAATATTTTTTTTGTTCTAATTTTCCAGTAATACTATGAATTTTTTGATGTAGATAACCGTATATTGGATTTTACAGTTAGATTTTAGAGAATTTTTAAAAATTCTCTATACATTTATAAAGAAAAAGCAACATCAAACTAAGTGAATACCAAATTTAAGCGTCATCAAAATGTAAAAATCTTAAGAGCACCAGACCCAGAATATGTAGAATATCATAATGAAGATGATCCAAAGTTCAAAGAAATTTCAATAGTTTCAGGAATGCATGGAAAAATAAACATTTTATTGCCAAATGGCCAATATCATGTAGAAATATTTGACAAGAAAGACAATATACTTGCATACGCCCCATTTAATGAAGAAGATTTAGAGGCAGAGTAATATATTACTTGCCCAAATTTTGGCTCTTAATCTCTAGAGTTCTATTCATTCTCTTAGCTAGTTTAGTCGCATGTTTATGTAGTTTTCTTCTGCTTCTTGATCTTCTTTTCGCCTTTCTCATCTTCTCTTTTGTAAAATTGTATATTTAAATCTTCTTGCAACCCTCTTATTCTCTTCTTCTGACCAGCCTTGCAAATGCTTCCTCAAGCAATCCAGAATAGTCATGTTTATCGCTTGACCTTATCTCTTTGTTTTTTGGATAAATACGTGGAGTTCCAAATTCATCTACGCTCTTAAAATACTGTCTAACTCTTTCTGGTTCTCCATCTATCTTTCCAGAACCATTTTCAGCTTCGATATATGTTCTTATGGGAGTTCTTTCAAAATCAAGCAGAGCCAACTCAAGCCTTTTTCCACTTTTACCCTGGGATGCTTCAACTCTCAAGAAATGTTTTCCTGAACAATTAAAAGTCTCAGAACCGTACAATGTATCTCCTGAAAGAGATTTATTAATTATCGCTTGATAAACTTCTTCAGCCATCTCTTTTTTAGGGGCAAACCCTTTTGCGGAACGAAAGTAAATACGCCAGCAATTATGGCAGTCAAGCCCAGCAAACTAATCAAACCCTTAACTCGCCTTATAGAATCCATAAATCTTTACTTTATTTTATCTATAAAAGCTTTTATGTTCTTTACAACATAATTTATTTCCTTCTTCCCAATTCTTTCATCCAGCACAAACCTCATACTTCCTTTAATTAGTTTTTTATCAACATCCAGAGCTTTTAAAATCCTATTTTCTTTTCTTTCTTTTGTCAAACAAGCAGACCTTGCAGAGCACATTATTCCCTTGCCAGATAGATAAACAACTAGTTTATCTGAATCAATTCCAGAGAAAGCCATATTAATATTGTTATATATGCGTTTTTCTTTATCTCCTATTATTTTTCCTCCGATTTTCTCCAATTCAGCTATAAAATAATCTCTATTTTTTCTTATTTTTTCTTTATCAACTTCTTTTATCAATTCCAGAGCTTTTCCCATACCAACAATTCCTGAAACATTTTCCGTCCCAGGTCTTATTCCTTTTTCCTGTTCCCCCCCATATATTATCTTTCCAATTTTTGTTCCTTCTTTAATAAATAAAATTCCAATTCCCTTGATGCAGTTAATTTTATGCCCACTTGCACTTAACATATCAATCCATAATTCATTAACTTTAATTTTTTCTTTCCCAAAAATCTGCACAGAATCTGTATGAAACACTGCTCCAACTTTTCTACATATTTTTCCAATTCTTCCAATGTCTTGTATAACTCCAATTTCATTATGTGCGTGAATGACGCTTACCAAATCTCCCTTTTTAGCATTTTTTTCAATAAACTCTAAATCTATCAATCCATTATAATTAACTGGAATTTCAACGACTCTTACTCCCTCTTTTTCAAGTGCTTTAGCAGTTTCATAAACAGAACTATGCTCTATTTTGCTTATTAGTAATTTTTTGCCTTTATTAGACTTAAAATATCCGATCAAAGCAATGTTATTGCTTTCACTAGCACCAGATGTAAATATAATTTCATACATTTTACATCCTAATTCAAGAGAAATCTTCTTTCTTACTTCCTCAATTTTCTTTTTCGCCCTTTCTCCAAGCTCATGAGGGCTTCCAGCATTTCCATACTCCTCAAGCATATACTTCTTCATCTCTTCAACAACTTCCTCCTTAACAGGAGTTGTAGCAGCGTTGTCAAGATATATGATTTTCATATTTTGTTTATACAAAACTAAGTTTTAAAACTATCCCATTATTTTTCTTTTGAGGTAATCTGAGAAAAATATTGTATACTTTTTCTGTAATTTCTTAAGCTTCCAATCATTTCCAGAGATTTCTCTCCTGCAATTTGGACTTCCACAATTACATTTCATTTTATACTCTGAAGATTCACACATTGCATAATCAAACGTTATCTCTTCACCAGGTTTAATATCTCTCATCGCAACAATTTTTAATTTATCTTTTATTCCGCAATTTGGATCGCAACTATGGTTTATGAAATCTGCATCTTCAAGCTCTTTTTTATTTGTAGCAGCGAAGAACAAACCATCATCTACCTGAATCATATAATCTTCACCCTTTTCATAAAACTTATCTGCATCTTTTGTTTTCAAATATTTTCCAGGACCTGTTGAAAAATCAACAACTATTTCTCCACTTTTTATCTTTTCAAAAGCAAATAGCCCTTTTCCATTTTTGCTTTTTGTTATTTTTACCTTGGGTGAAACGTAAGATTTCATTTAACTAATAACATAATATGGTTAATTAATGTTATGCTCAAGAGTTTATTTAACCAATTATTAAACTTCTTCGATTCATAGCTTCAAGATATTCACTATATTTCTTCAATGAGTGCCTTGTTAAAGGAGTAAGGCCACACATCATAGGATACCTAAAATGTCGAGCATCCTGCAACTCATCATACGCCCTTAATGGTTCAGGCAGTTTTCCTCTGACAATATATATTGAAGCTCTGCAATCCCATCTGCAGAGAAATTCAATTCCAAAAATCTTTTTCAAGCGCAATTCTTCCCATAGTTCTCTTCTAAGACATTCTTCGTCAGACTCATCTCCTCGAGGATGTCCCCCAGAAAGGCTCCATTTCTTGCTCTTCTTTCTTTTCACAAGTAAGGCTCTGCCATCAGCATTATGTATCAATGCCTTGATTGTATAATCCATCAATTTAGAGAAAAATAAAACTTTTTAATTTTATGTATATTTAGATTAACTTTATAAGTAGTATATTTGCTAGATTAATATGAAATTAGTTGTTAGAAAATTGTGGTATAGGGGAGATTTAGAAGCCACAATGCAGGCACTTTTCAAAATCCCACAATTAAGGAAAAGATTTGATGAAGGATATTTTTATGAAGGAGAAATGAGGCCGAGAGGTTTGAAAATTTGTCCAGGTTATTGGAAAGCTTATCCCATTCTAGAATTGATTCCAAAATCACAAGAAGCAGTTCATCTTGTTTTGACTTCTCTGGATTTAAGAGGAGAGCATGGTAGAATCAGTGGAACTGGAATGGATAAAAAGGCACTAGCATCCAATGATGCATTCATAGGAGGTTCAAAAAGAGAAATATTTAACCCAGCAGACCCCCAATTTAATGGAATGGTCTTTGGAGAAATAGGACACGCTTTAGGAACGCAGCACCATCCTTACAACTGGTTAGATCCATGCGAAATGTCGCATAATTATCATCCAAGTGCAGATTGGCAAAGTTTAGAAGAAATAAGATTCTGCGATGCCTGTCAAAAAGTATTTTCAAGACAAAATATAATCTAAGAAATATTTAATTCTAACAATTTACAATATTTTTCTCCAATATTTTGAAATACTTTTAATCTATTGTTTTCAAATTTTTTATAATCTGTCTTATGTAACTCCTTAAAGTTAAATTTCTTAGTAAATAGTGTCTGGGAGTTAATATTTGTGGCTTCAGTCACAATTTTACTAAAACTTTTAGACTTTGCCAGTTTAATTGAATTAGCAACTAATTTTTGTGCTATACCCTGCCCCCTAGATTCTCTTAAAACACCCAACATAAACATATGGAAAAAAATATTCCTTTCTTTTGCTCTACACTTTAAGTATAATTTATCTAGTTTTTCAAGAATATTGAAGATAGGCTCCATTTTTGTAGTAACATTTTCTATTCCGCTTGGAGGATTAGTAATTAGATCTTCATTTAAACAGAATCCCACAACCCTATTAGATCCATCCTTGCAAATATAGGATAATTTTTCTTCTATCATCTTCTCGCAAATTATTTTTGCAAAATATTCAAATTCCTTCGCTGTTATGCCTAGATTCTTGGTCATCGGTTCATCATACAAAAAAGTTTCAACTACACATTTAACTGCAGATGTTAAATCATCTTCTGTTAACAATGTATAAGTTAGATTCTGCATAATATTCAAGAACAAAAAGCATTATTAAACCTTTTTGGTGAAGAATCAGGTTCAGCACTCGCTCAATAATCTCAATTCATTAATTCCCTTCAAGCCATAGTGCATCTGCCCGCCTATCTTCCAAGCCGGAATACTTTGCAATCCTCTGCACGCCTCTTGATTCTTAGTGCAATCAATATAATTAATTAGATCGAAATAACTGTCAAATAAATCCTTCTGTCTTATACAATCCTCGCAAAATTCAGCACCATAAAATACTGCACCCTTTCCAGAAAGACATTGTGCAAGAACATACTCCTCTTCTTCTAAAACTCCATACCCTGTAGTTTTAGAAATCCAGTTTGCAGCAGAAATCATCGCAATGGCAAGAACAACAATGACAAATATACCAAGAAGAACATTGTTTCTTCTTTTTCTAGCAGAATCCGGATTCACTAACGGCTGTTCCTCATCCATATCATCTCTTTCCATAAACTTACCACAAGTATTTTGTTTATATATTTATGCTGTTATTTTTATTCGCACATTTGCAAAAGACAACATTTATAAAATCTTTTCATCTTATTGAAAGATGCAAAAAGGAGCATTAATTTTCTCATCTATTGTATTATCTTTAGTTTTGTTTCTTTCTTTAGTTGTAGCCGCAGGGACAAGCACAGGAAGGGAGAGGGCAATGCAAGGAGATAATGATTCTTTAACAGATGAAGGACTGCGAGTTCAAGAAAGGGGCGTTCCAGTCTCAAATTCAACGTGTGATTCTTTTTCGGCAAGGCGTGAAAGAATCCATTGTAGACTTACTGAAAATACATTTGAAGGAAATGCTTCTATAGAAGAATCTTGTAGGAACGCATTCAATGTGAGAGCTTGTGAAAGGTTATACGTTACAGCAGATCGATGCTATGCCCTAGAAGGCAGAAATAAAGACCAATGCTTTAAGAGAGTGGCAGGATTCCAAAAAGCACAACTCGCACAGGAAGCAAAAACCAACGCTACATCAGTAAGAAATTATATGGTATTGGTATTATATAATATGCAGTCAAGGGTAGAAAAGGCAAGTGAAGATGGTTTAATAACTACAAGCCAGGCTGCTACACTAATTGATCAAATAGTATCGACTAAGGAAGGCATCCTAACAGGAAAATCCAAAGCAGAAATAAGGGCAGAGGTATCCTCACTAAAAGAGCAATGGAGAGGAATAATGAAGGACATAAGAACAGCAAGCAGAAATGCGGGAAATATAACACAGGAAAATGAAACAGTTAATGAATAAACAAGCAATGAGCAAAAACACTTGGATAACAACCATAATTGTGCTAATTGTACTGATTGTAGCGATAATAATGGTCATATCTAATTCAGATGATTCAGCTGTAGAAGAAAAATCCTCCTTTGATGATGAGCCAATCTCGGAGTTCTCTAATTTGCAGGATTCAGGCGATGACTTCTCAGTTTTAGAAGATTCATTGAATAACTTTGAATAGTTTTATAAACCTCTTATCCTAATTTAAAATATGATACTTGTATGGGTTTTAAGCGCAATTGTTGTATTGATCTTGTTAACCCTTATTATCTATTATAACAGATTTATAGTTCTTGAAAACCGCATCGACAATTCTCTAGCCCAGATAGATGTTCAGTTAAAGAAGAGAGCAGAGCTTGTTCCAAACCTTATTAATACTGTTAAAGGATATGCAAAGCACGAGAAATCAATTATGTCTGATGTTACAGAAGCGAGAAAACATCTATTATCTGCAAAGACTATTGAAGGAAAGATGAAAGCGGGCCAAGAGCTACAGAATGCGTTAAAGAGTATTTTTGCAATAGCTGAAAATTATCCCCAATTAAAAGCAAATGAAAACTTCCTCCATTTACAGCAGGAATTATCAGCAATAGAAGACAAAATTGCATATGCTAGACAATCATACAATGACTCAATTTTATCATACAATAATTCAGTAGAACAATTTCCAGGAGTCATGTTCGCAAATCTTTACAGTAAACATGAAAAGCCAATGTTGAAAATTCCAGAAGAATTGAAGGCAGTTCCCAAAGTTGAATTCTAATCTTTCACCAACTTTTTATACCCTTTCTTCTATACTTATCTATGAAAGAAAAGTTAAACTTCCACGATCAAATTCAGAAGAATAAGATTAAATCAATTTTCTTAATATTCATCATTTTCATTTTTTTTCTTGCTCTAGGATATATAATTGCAATTCTTTACGACCCTTCCCTTATCTTTTTCATAATGTCTATATCTATTATTTTTTCTCTTTGTTATACATTATTCTCATATTATAATTCAGATAAGATTGCATTAGCCTCTGTTAACGCAAAGCCAGCAAATTCTTCTGAATATCGTTTGTTGCACAATGCAGTAGAAAATATGGCAATTGCTTCCAGTCTTCCTAAGCCAAGAGTATATGTAATGGAATCAGACCAAATTAATGCGTTCGCTTCAGGTAGATCTCCAGAACATGCCGTAATTTGTGTAACAACAGGATTGTTAAGAAAATTAAACAAACACGAAATGGAAGGAGTTATTGCTCATGAAATGGCTCACATTGCAAACTTTGATATTAGATTTATGACTCTAACAGCAGTCATGGTTGGAATGATATCTATCTTGGCAGAAATATTCCTTAGAAGTTTATGGTTTTCAAATATGGATAACAGAGACAGCAGAGGAAATGCAATTCTTCTAATTGTAGGAATTGCTCTCGCAATTCTCGCACCAATTGTTGCACAGCTCGTCTCCCTCGCAATAAGCAGAAAGAGAGAATTTGCAGCAGATGCAACAGGAATCAAATTCACTCGTTATCCTGCAGGTCTTGCGTCCGCATTAAAAGCAATAAAATCGGAACACATTTCAGATAAAGACAAGCATCACTACGCAAAAGCTATGGCTCCATTATTCATTTCAAATCCTTTCTCAGCAAAATCTATCTCGGGATTATTTCAAACACATCCACCAATAGATGAGCGTATAAAAAGATTAGAAGCGATGTAATTAATTTTCTTCCTCTTCTTTATCGGCTTCAAATAGATAATCTACAAGTCTTCTTAATGGAGCAGGCATAATGGGTTCTGGAATTTGGGAGAACGGGAATTTCATATTAACCAAACGATCTATTTTATCAGCATGTTCCTGCTCAACTTCAAAATCATCAGTCTCAATTGTCCCATAATTTTCTTCCGTTTTTTCTTTAAATTCATCTACTAGTTCTTCTCTGTATTCTCTCCTTTTTTCAGCCACTGCAGGGTCAATCGCTGGAGGGTTTGTTTGATAATCTACCAATCTTGTTAAATAACTTTCAATTGTCGGAGCCAAGCTAGCTAACTCTCTAGCGATACCTAATCTTTCACTGCTTCTAAGCTCATCAGTTGTCTTTTTTCTTTGAAAAGCAATTTCATCAAGTTGTAATCTGCGCTGATGTGCTCTCTCAGTTTCAGCATGTTCAAGTTTGACAAGTTCTACCTTATCTTTACCAGTCAATATAAATTCTTTCCCATTTCGATTTGCAGTTGCTCTGCCTATAAAATATCCTGCCACTAAACCAATTCCAACACTAAGACTCCCAATTACATAACTGACTTGTGGTAAATATTCTCCAACATTATCTAAACTCATGAAAGAAGCCAAGATTATCACTATTTAAGTTTAATTGTTCTTATTTTAATGTGCTCCCTACAGACATATGTCACCCCCTAAATCCACTTGGTAAAATCAAAATAAACTTGAGCAGGAGTTTTCTTTTCTAAGCTTGCATGTGGTCTAAAATGGTTATATCTCATTCTAAAAAGTTCTGCATCTTTGTTGCAGAACAAAAACTCTCTATCGAGAGTTTGAAAGAACCTTTCTATCTTTCCAGAGGTAGTTGGAGAATGAATAGCAGTTCTAATATGTTTAATTCCTCGACGATTTAATGCTCTATCAAACTTAGAATGCTTACTTTTTAATCCAAATATATTTCCATTATCAGTTAATATTTCTCTTGGCTTCCCATGAATCTTAAACAACGTGTCAAGTATTTGAATTATAGAATTTGTTGACACTCTGTTAAGAGCAAATAAACCAATACAATATCTTGAACAATCATCAATTACTGCAAAACAATATTTACCTTCTATTTTCTGGTCAGATGTGTCTATTTGCCATAATGAATTTGGATGTTTTCTTTGCCAACGAATATATTTTATTCTTTTCTTTCTGTTTGGATTAGGATTTGTAAGATTATTTTCTTTGAGAATTTTGTTAACTGATGTATGTCCTACCTCAACAAAATCTGAAATCTTATTTTCTCCCCATCCAGTTTTATTTCTGATTGAAATAATTTTTTCTTTCACTTTTGGAGTGATTTTATAATAAATTGTCCTCGGTCTTTTTGATTTGTCACACAAATCCCAATTATCGTTATTTAGTTTAAAATTCCATCTTTGAAGTGTTCTTTTACAAACTTCATAACCAAATAGAGTAAAAATAATCTTTCTACACTGATTATTCGTATGTCCTTTATGTTTTAGCTTGAAAAATTCTTTTCTTACTTCTTCTTTTCTCATCAGTTCTGCAGAAAATCAACGCAGAACTAATTTTCGGTAGCCCCATGACATATGTCTCTGGGCTACACACTTAAAGAAAAACACGAACAAATATATAGAGATTATTTAGCTAAATCTATAAAATAATCTCTCTAAGCCCAAAGAGCAATTATTCCGCCCATGAAAACTAGGGAAACAAGCCAGTATCCTGCGTTAATTATGAAAAGCCACATCGACTTCTTTTCCCACAGCAATGAGCCAACAAGCAAAGGCAGAATGAATCCAGCCCACATTCCGAATCCTGTTGCAGCGCCTCCTGTAAAATCAACATCCTGTGCCCAGCCGATAACGTGCGACAAAACATAAGCCATTACCAAAGTGAAAATAAAATTGATGATATACAACTTAACCATTCCCTTTTGTTTATTTTTCTTCATACCTTTTTCGCTCATTCCACTTAATCTGGCCCAAATATTTCCAAAAAGTCCAGGACTATACCATACTGCTCCTAATACAAAAGAAACTATAGACGCAATTAATATTGCTACAAAATTAATATCTACTGGCGGTGCCATTTTCCCTCTTTATATCAATGTTTATGACTTGGCATTTATATAGGTTTCTATTTCCCACATCTTTCAATACTTTTCTTCAAGCTTTCACTGCTCTTTAAACCATTTTCAAGCATCTTATAATCTCCATTTTCGCATATAAGCACAATAGGGTTTGAAAGATAATTCACTATCTGTATGTCAAACTCTTCAACCAAGTCTCTTGTAAGAAAAATTGGAGAAATAACATAATACCAATTGTATCCATTTCTTTCAAGATGGTCTTCAACGCTCAATTTATTCTCATTAGGATCAGAATTTATCGATATAGTAATGAATTTATCCCCAATTTCATTATACAATTTTCTTATTTCGTCCTGTTGTTTATTGCACGATGGGCACCATACAGAAAAACTTTCCAGTACAACTGTTCTGTTCTCAAACTGTCCAATTGTGATATTTAATCCTGTTCTTACATCCTGCAGACTTATATTTGCCCAGCTCTTTCCCCCAATATTTCCCCTATGTTCTCCCTTCTGTCCTATAATAGAAATATTACCAGCATAAACAACATAAGCCACAATAGCAATTACAATAATGACAGCAACACTCCTCGCCCCCTTATTATCCATAAAATGCACAATCAAAAACAATTTATAAATCTTCGGGAAAGATTTATTCTAATACAACAAAACTTCCATTCCTTACAGTCTTCATAAAAAACTTATATTCAACGTCTCCATTTTCATCAAAACTTAATGACCCGAATACAGATTCATAATCCTTCAAATTAGTTAAGTAATCTTTAATGCATTCATTATCTTTTCCACATTCTATAAATGCCAGTGCTGTCAATTTGAAGCCTTCATACCCTTCCGCAGAATAAGCATCTGGCTTAGCATTATATTTTGCTTCAAATTTCTTTGTGAATTTTTTTGCTTCTCCGCTTTCGGATTCAGCATTAAAGGGATAAGTATAAATTAATTCATTGGCTAGCTCACCAGCATTCCTCATCAAAACAGGATCTTCAGCAGATCTCATGCTTATAAAATCAGGATTAATTCCAAGTTCATGAGCCTGTTTTAAGATATCTGCATATTTTGTAGCAATTCTTCCAGAGAGAGCCCATTTCCATAATTTCTCTGCCCTATATCAGTTTGTAAATGTTCCTTAAGCGATTTTCCATACGCAGGCATCAAAAAATATTCTTGACTTCCCTCAAAGACAGATTGTGTAGGAACCACTCTACTAGTTGCATTAAATCTTCTCTCTTTAGCTCTTACCTCTTCCAAATTTAAACCTCTTGCTTTCATCTGTCCTTCAGCAATTTCCCCAGGATTGATCTCCTTAATTGCGAGCTCTTCCCCAGTTTGTCCGTCTATAACCTTAAACACTTTCCCCCCAGCATCCTTCTCCGAGCTTTCCCACTACCTCATACCTTCCAGCTATAACTCTTCCCCTATTATCCATAATATTCTCTCTATAAAACCATATATAAATCTTTTCTTTATAGTTCCTAAGAAGTAGTTACAAAATATGTTATTCCATTATGCTATTTTTTCAATCAACCAAAATATATTTAAACTGCACTTCACTTAATACACCATGCAAAAAGAGACTGGAAACTGGCATATGTATTCTTGCACTAATTTCCTAGTCTCACCTGTGTTTATTAAATGCGGATTCCGCAAGTAAACTCGGACAACTAAACCCTTCTTGCGCAATCCCATGACACTTCTAATTAATAATAAAGCTCTTGAATGTTCATCAAATAAGTTATTTGGAAAATTATTGCCCAAACAACTTTTAGATCAAATAAATAAGTTCAGAGAGAGAAACAAAATAGTAGATAATGTCTGCTGTGAGCACTGTCTCAAAGCACATGCAATACATAAGGCACAGGAGATGAATCTCTCACAGCAGTTAACTAGGTCTATACTAGAGAACTTGGAGGGAAATTTAGGCCACAATGGTTACTATATGGATAAGGAGGAGCTTGTAAAGATATGACTTGCCTAATTTGCAGTAAATGTCTTTAAAGAAGAAGAAGGAAGATGTTTACTAGCATCCAATATCTCAATTCCCAATACTTTACCATCCTTATCAAGGTCTATACTAACAGATTCATTTAGAGACACCGTTTCAACCACTTCTCCATCTGCAATGTCTTTGAAGTAAATGTAAGCAGCATCAGCTTCCTTGTCAAATTCCGTTTTCATGCTTACATAACACTAATAACCTTTTTATATCTATCTTTAGAAGAATATATTACTTTAATTTTGCGATTATTATGTTTCTTTATTGCTTCAGTTTTATCTCCTTTTTGAACAGTATAATCAGGCATCTCAATTGTTTCCTCTATTTGTCTAAAACTTATCACCCTTTGAGCCATCCTCTTTCTTGCATGATTCGTTAATACTATAGCCACTTTAATTTTAATTTAATCAAAGTTATAAATTTTACCTAAAATTTTTCTCTACAAACTTATCTCTGAACTCAGCGTACTTCGAATTGTCCTTTATTTGAGCTATTCTCCATCCTTCTTTTGCTTTTTCTACTTTTACTCTAGCCCTTGTAGATGCATGCACTCTATCGGATAATAGGATTTCCCCATTTGCACTACCTGCAAGGTTCTTTGCTGTTTGGATAGTAGTCCCAGCCGGGCTGAACCTAAATCTACCCTCACTTATTTCAACTATCAAATCGCCCTCATTTATTCCAACCCCATAATCTAGTCTCTGTTTATGTTTCTTATTATGTTCATCCAAAATCCTTTTAATCTTTGTAGCCAATGTAACAGCGTCCTGGGCATTATCTTCTTTCTTTGTCATAATTGGAGCAAATATAGCAGTTATAGAATCTGCTGTCTGATTGGTTGTTGCTTTCATGCTTCTCGCCTCTTCAAGAATCCTCGACCTTATTGAAGCTAGCAAATTATCTTTTGTATCAGAATTAGAATTCTTTATTCTTACAGATACAATGCTCGTCTTCTGCTTTTCACCATGCACTATGCCTTGTTCATTCTTTCCATAAGAAAAAGAGCTTCTTGGAATTGTTATGCTACCCCCATCTTTTATTCTATTATAATAAAAGTAAATGGCTACAATGGCAGCCAGTAGAACAATAATCCAGATTATGGTTTTGCCGAAAAATGAATTATTTCCATCATTATCTTTTACAGCTATACTTCTTCCAGTCAAAAATGTCTTTCCAAGATTAATCGAACTGTTGGATTGCACAACGCTTATCTCATATTCTCCATCTGGCGCAGCCATTCTAAATTTCTTTTCTCCTCCAACATCGATGAAAACATCCCTTATCTCTTGAACATTTCCTATAGATATAGCCACTGGTTTGTTATAGGGTACATTTCCTGTATTTCTTATTATTAATGCATTTTCAACCATTTCAAAACTCGCATTTTCATTTTCACTTAAAAGAAAAGATTTCGCACCCGCTATCTCTCCTGCCTGAGCCTCAATTATCCAAGAACCTGGAGTGGAATTTTCTAAGGTAGTGAAATTTTGATTTTCACCAGTCATAGAGATCCTATCTAATTCTACTGTTCTATCTGCCCTTGTTATTTTAACCTGCACTTCACTAGCCATTTCTTTTCCGCCCTGATCATATCCTATAACTTTATATCCAATCATCTGTCCAGGTTGTAATGAAACTTGCGTAAGAGCAACTTCAATCTTTTTTAGTATTTGCTTGACTTTTATATCTGTTTCACTATTTCCTTCATTGATTATTCTATCAGATAAATCTTTTTCATAAGCCCTTATAATCAGTCCATAATTACCTGATTTTGCATCCTCAGGAAGAGTAGCATTAAAAACAAATTCTCCAGAAGAAACAGGAGTTACATAATTTAATTCTAGTCCAGCTATTTTCAATTCGGCGATTCCATCTAGCTTTTTTCCATTCTTTTTTATTGCAGTTCCAAAAATCTCAATTTTTTGCCCCGGATCCACTATGCTTTTTTGTAAGTTTGTTACAACAGAGACTTCACTTGTTATTTCAAATTGTCTGCCATTAATATTTTCTCCAGCATACTCTGCTTTTATGAAGCAATTTCCTTTAAGACTTCCTATAACTGTCTTGTCAAGAAAAGTCTTTATTTCAACAACCGCCCTCCCACCAGCAATCAAATTTAATGGATTTCTATATATCTCTGCTTCCTGTGAATCACATACTAAATTAGCTTTCAGAAAATCATTACTTGCTCTCGTTTCACTGACGGTGATGGATATATTAAACTCATCCCCCAAATTATAAAGGTTTTTTGGCTGGTCTAAAGAGAGTTCAGCAGAAACAAAAGGTAGAACAACTAAAATTAATAGTAATAAAATACCTGCTTTTTTCATCTCTACGCAAGTGATTTTTCATATATAAATCTTATTGCATTCATGTAATGCCTCTCTTTGTTAAACTTTGGGAAACACGATCTCCTTTCTGATAAGACCTCTTTGAGTTAATTTATTTAATCCCTCTGCGAGGAAGTTTGCTCCAAATTGGTGTGCAAACATGGGTTCCCATTTTCATCACACCCAAGATAAACTACAACATGTGTATATCCCCCATTACCCAGATTAGCTCTTGCTTTTTCATTATATTTACTTCTAGGATAATACATTCCAATTATCATTCCAGGTTTTATTTTTCTTTTTTTCGCAAGTTTTTCCAACCTTTCTTCATTTAATCTCAAAGGCCCATATTTTTTCTTAGCTCCAATGCATCTGCATCTTCATAGTGCATTCCAAAAAAATCATGAGCCACTAACCTTGCGTATCTCGAACAATGTCCTGCAGGGACTTTTTCAATGCTATATCTTGGCGCCTCCATAATGTTTTTAAAAAAAATACTTTTAAACTATATTATTATGTCACCACTAACAAGACATAACAAATAGAAAGATTTAAAAAGACAAGTTTTGTGATTTGGATATGAAAGATTACACAATTTTGGAAGGAGCAAAAAGATTTGGTGCAAACCTTGCACTAGGAGGATTGGCGTTGTTAGTTGGAGCATTATCAAATGGATGCACAAGGCAAGCAGACCAATATAAGGCAGGAGATATTTCTCTAACATATGAAGCAAGAGTTGAAGAAGAACCAGAGCTAAAAGTTTTTCGTGAAATTATAGATGGAATGGAAGCAGATATGAGAAAAGGATATACCAATTCTACTTTAATACTCTCTAAAGATGTGAAATTGGATATAAAAAGAAGATTAGCAGAAAACCCAAATCTCGGTCCAAGAGCATTTGAGATGTATCAGCATCAACTAACTAGATTAAAAGATTTGAATAAGTGATTCTTTGATCTCCTTTAAACCTGAAACTTTAAATAATACTCTTATGTAACTGCATCATGCGAATTATTACATTGCACTGCGATTACATCAAATTCAAGCCTTTAAAGAAAGCACTCAAAGATGCAGAGGATTTAGTAGATAAAGAAGAAAAGACCGTAAAAGATTGTCTTGTTGTTTTAACAGCAGTTGAGAAAGGAGACTCGGATAAACAGGTTGGGGAATTAGTTAATTCTGTAGAAAAGACAGCAAACGAAGTGAAAGCAAAAAACCTAGTTCTTTATCCTTATGCACATCTCTCCTCAAATCTTGCAAATCCAACAACAGCAAGAGAATATCTTGTTGAAGCAGAGCATACCCTAGCAAAAAAAGGTTTTAACGTGCAAAGAGCACCATTCGGATATTATAAAGAATTTGAATTAAAATGTAAGGGACATCCTTTATCCGAATTAAGTAAAGAATTCGGACCAGCCCATGCAGGAAAAGACAAAGAAAAAGTTAAAGTTGAAGTCAAGGAAAAAGCTGGAAAAGAAGAAGTAATGATTGATCCTTCTAAATTAATGAATAAAATTTCTCCCACAAAATTAGATGCGAGCAAATTGAAAGATAATGACCACAGAATACTTGGACAGAAACTAAACCTTTTCATGTTTAATGAGTCTTCTCCTGGAATGCCTTACTGGCTTCCAAATGGATTGATAGTATATAATGAATTGCTTAATTTTTGGAGAGAAGAGCACAAAAAGGCAGGATATCAAGAAACAATGACTCCTTTGATAAATAAAAAAGAATTGTATGATGTTTCTGGACATTGGCATCACTACAAAGAGAATATGTTCATCGCAGATATGGAAGAAGATGGAATATACTGTGTTAAACCAATGAACTGTCCAAATGCTATGCTTATATTCAAATCTCAGACAAGAAGTTACAAAGATTTACCTTTAAGATTATCCGACGCCGACAGATTACACAGATATGAATTGTCTGGGGTTCTAAATGGATTATTAAGGGTCCGCTCATTCCAGCAGGATGATTCTCACAATTTCATAAGTGAAGATATGATTGGGAGCGAATATCAAGAAATATTTAAAATCTGTGAAAAATTTTATGCAATATTTAATTTAGAATATTCTTTCAGATTAGGAACTCGTCCAAGTAAATTTTTAGGAGATATAAAAACATGGGACAAAGCAGAGAAGACTTTAAAAGAAATATTAAAAAAATCTGGAAAGAAATTTATAATTGAAGAAGGAGATGGCGCGTTCTACGGACCAAAAATAGATATTCTAATGAAAGATTCTCTTGGAAGAGAATGGCAAATGGGAACCATTCAATTAGATTTTCAACTTCCCCAAAGATTTGGATTAAAATATATGGATAAAGATGGAACGGAAAAAACTCCAGTTGTTATTCATAGAGTAATATATGGTTCTTTAGAAAGATTCATAGGCATTTTATTAGAACACACAAATGGGGCACTGCCACTCTGGCTATCCCCAGTTCAAGTAAGAATAATTAACTTCACGGACAAAAATGTAAAAGCAAGTGAGAAAATAGTTGCAGAATTAAAGGAAGCAATACCAAATCTTCGTGTCGATTCAGACTTTAGAAATACAACCGTAAATGATAAAATACGCGATTCTGAAATGATGAAAATACCTTATGCAATAGTTATAGGAGATAAAGAAGAGGAAAATAAATCATTAGCCGTAAGAAAAAGAGGAGAGAAGAAACCAGTGTTCGGAGTTAAAATAAAAGATTTCATAAAAGAATTGGAAGATAAAATAAAGCAAAGACAATAGAAAAGTTTATATATTATAATACATTATAATAAAAATGACGATAGTAAAGGCAAGGGTTAGAAATATAGGGACTTCACTCGGAGTTATTATCCCTAGTGAAATAATAAAGGAAGAGAATATAGAAGAAGGAGAAGATATAGAAATTTCAATATTAAAGAGGCAGGAAAGACTAAAAGCTTTAAGTGAATTATTTGGAATTGGGAAAGGAGCAAAGCATAAATTTGGGAGAGATAAGACCGACAGAATAGAAAGATATGAAAATAATCCTTGATACAAGCGCACTGATAGACTTTTTTGAAGGAGGGACACGGGGAGAGAAAGTATGGAGTTTATTAAAGGATGCTGAATCTTATGTATCCATAGTTACTCTTTCTGAAATAGTGAATTGGTGCTTAAGAAATGATAAAAATGTTGATTATATTATTAATAGGGTGAAAAAATCTTGCAAAGTTATGCCCCTTAGTGAAGAAATTTCAGTAGATGCAGGAAAAATATATACTGAGGTGAGAAAAATTAAATCTAAGTTCGGGATGATAGATTCATTAATTTACACTTCAGCAAGACTCAATAACTTAATACTCATAACTACCGACAAAGATTTTTTAGGATTAAAAGATGTGGAAATTATCGATTAACTCTAAAAAACAATAATCTTTATAAACTATTCAACAAATGCTTTTTCATGTCAAATGAACCTGTTACTCCAGTTAATAGAACAGCAAGCCCGCGTCCAAGTTGCCCATTTTATGGATTTCATAATTTTAGAGGAATGTTTACAGACTCAAAGGGAAATCAATGTGCAATTAAAAAAGAGGGATACAGGCCCTGCATAATGGATATTGCAGGCGACGCTCCTTGTTGGAAAGAGTGCATATTTTATGATGCCTCTCTTTTAGAAGAACTAGGAGATTCAGCAATTTTTCCAGATGAATTAATGCCTAAAGGAGCAGAATCTTGGTCAGGAATAAGATTTAAAGATTGGGCAGAACATATTTTAGAAGGGAAAGCATTGCCTATTGAGGTATAAAATAAAAAACTAATGTCCGGTTCTCTCAGCCAAATAATCTCTAACTCTCTTTTCTCTTTCTCCCAAAAACCAAGAATCAGGAACTACTCCTCTTAAATCTACACTTAAAATTCCAAAAGGCCCATAACCATCAACTCTCTCAATTGCAAGCCATCCTTCAGGTCTTTCTTTAACCATAAAATCTATTTTTGTTCCCCAAGGTATAACCTTTCCATCATTCAACTTTAATTTCTCGTGAAGTTTCAATATTGCTCTTTCATAGGCCCTAACCGTATTTGTAAGCCCTGCCTGTCCTATGGCTCCTCGTTCAAATCTTAAAGCGCCTATCCGTGCATATTCAACATTTATAGCGCCATTTGCATCGGCTTTTCCTACCGGTCTGACCTGTACTAAATCTCTTTTGCCATTACTTCCTCTAGCCCTATCAATAAGATCATATAATAAAGGATTTCCTATACTTCCTTGCTCAAAATGTCCAGACCATATACGTTCTTCAGATTTTCTAATATTTTCATTTAAACTATGCATAAAAAACGCCAGGTCAATAAAGTGAAGTTCCATGTATATAACCATAAAATTGCGTTTTTAAATAGTTCTATCCTGCAAAATATGGGATATAAAAACTTATAAACTGCATTCCTATAATTCAATAGAGGTAAAAAGAAGATGAAAATAGCACCATATGTAGAAAAGCTTGGCAAGTCGCAGGCATTTAAGCAATTCATGAATGAAAATTCTGATGCATACGTCGCGGCAGGCTTTTTTATTTTGGATTTAGAAGGCAACCACAATGTCCATCAGATTGATTATTACATTCCAAAAAAGAAAAAGATAGCTGCCTTTACATTAGATAAAGAAGTTACTCTTCAAGTTCTAGATTTGTTAAATTCGAAGACTCCAGAAAAACTTGATATAAAAACAAAGATAGACTTGGAAGCAATTAAAGGAATAGTGGAGGATG
Source organism: Nanobdellota archaeon (assembly GCA_038045265.1). GTDB lineage: Archaea > Nanobdellota > Nanobdellia > Pacearchaeales > GW2011-AR1 > SICV01. The sequence continues at coordinate 24,874 of JBBSYL010000008.1, forward strand.
AAATGAAAAATAGAAACCTAACAGATGACATAAAAAAAATAATAGCTATAATTCAGAACATTGATGGAAAAAGATTATGGAATGTTAACTGCGTTTTATCAGGTATGGGGATTTTGAAAGCCCATGTAGACGATTCTTCTCAATCTGTCTTGATGATGGATAAATCTTCTATATTGGATATGGTAAAAAAAGTTAATTTGAAAGATATGAAATCCCAAGCTCCTGTAAAAAGTGAAATTGCCCATAAACCAACAAGGCAGGAATTAAAAGACGAACTAGAAAAGTTGAACAAGCTTGAAGAGGCAATAGAGAAAGAAAAATCGGAAGTTAAAAAGAAAATAGAGAAAAATTAATTTTATGGTTAACATAATAACAAATAGTTCAACAATATCTATAACCTTATCTTAAAATATCCTTAGCTAATAATTCTTCTCACTTTAATCAATATAATTAAGGAGTTCTAAAGTCATACACTTGCTTTATTTCAGCATCATTCAACGCATCACTATAAACTCTAACATCATCTAGTAGCCCTTTGTAATAATTGGTCGTAGTACTTCCGCCGGCAGTAGAGTGGGCTGCAATAGAAACTGCGCTTCCAGAAGGCGTTGTATACGTATTACTAGTAATTCCCGCAGTCAATGTTTTAACGTTATTGCCGTCAATATGCCATGTAAATTCTTTCCCTGCATTTCTTACACAGGCAATATGATGCCAGCTATTGTCCGCAAGATTTATATTAGTTTGAGTAGCGGGGGTGAAAACAAACCCATCTTCCAAAGAACCACATGCGAGCAAAACCTTTCCTCCGCTAGCCCCAACAACACCAATAGAATAGTGGCGAGCAGGAATTCCAGAAGGTTGCATAATAAATATTCTACTTTCAATATTTTGTGGGAGAATATTGTTTGTCTTTATCCACGCGCTTAATGTAAAGTTCTTTCTTGCAAAAGGAGCAGTATTGCTTACAGATATAAAGCCTGTCGTGCCATCAAAGTTTCCTGCATTTCCCTCTTTTCCGCCATTAACGGAGATGGTCGCTCCAGGTAAAGGTAATCCATTTGCACCACCGATAGTATCAATCGCAGGATTCGCAGACCAGCTCGCCTCATTCATCTTCCACCAAGCAACCAAGTCAGCAGTATAATCTATTTCCACCACAGGAGGATTCACCACAGAACCTCCTAAATCAACTGAACCGCTTAAAAGACCACACTTTAATGCAGGACTGGAGCATGCCTGTTTCTGTCCATCTTTCAAAACATAATTGCTTGTTATAACCACTTCATCAGCAGTTTTTTTAGTATTTATTTTTTGATTCCCAGAACCTTCAGAGGCAACATTTGAAGTATTCGCATTCACAATACCTCCATCGTTTAATTTTACTCCAAATTGAAGATTATCGATAGAAGTAACACTTGAATCATCCACGGTCATCCTATACGCAACATTATAATCTGTTCCATTACCTTTACAAGTTATAGGTTCAACAGTACTTGTCAAACAAACCTGTCCTCTTTGTATTCCAGTCCCAGCACTCTTTAATGTAGGATTAATAAAAGCCCAAATTGCAACAACAGCAGCAACGACGAGAAATATAATCAAAACAGTAGCGACAACATCCGAAAGAGCTTTCTTCCCAATAGCTCTTTTGGAGACAAGGGAAATTCTTTCTCTTGTATCCGACAAACCTTTCCTATTCCCTCTTTTCATATCTAATTAAGGAATATTCTATTTATAAATTATACTAAATGAAAGATTAGTTAATGTCGCAAGGCAAGGGCACTGAGTTGCATGTCTGCTTCTGTCCATCAGGCAACAGGAATTCTGCAGCAATAGTAACTTGCTTAGCATTCTTAACTGCAACAGGAACTTGGGTAGAATTGCTCGCACCATTCTTTATCGCCTTATCTCCATTACCACTGGCAACAGTTCCATCCTCTAACTCTACAGTTATCTGTACACCCTGAATACTTGAAACTGAATTAGCATCATAATTGGCTCTGTAGCCGATAGTATAGTTCAAGCGAGACAACGCAGGAACATTATTTCCAACATAAGTTGTATTCCCGCTATACTTACAAGTTATAGGTTCAACAGTACTAGTCAAACAAACCTGTCCTCTTTGTATTCCAGTACCAGCAGATTTCAAAGTAGGATTAATAAAAGCCCAAATTGCAACAACAGCAGCAACGACGAGAAATATAATCAAAACAGTAGCGACAACATCCGAAAGAGCTTTCTTCCCAATAGCTCTTTTGGAGACAAGGGAAACTCTTTCTCTTGTATCCGACAATCCTTTCTTATTCACCCTTTTCATATCCCATTGAGAATTTATTTATTTATAAATGTTTCCCTGAATTTTTAATTTACTGGTCTGTGCGTAGTAGAATTATTTATGCGCAAACCAAAATTCATACACTTCCTCTTTCTTTTTTCCTTTCTTTTCTGTATTCTTTCCATCAAATCTGCAGAAACCGAATCTTTCAAATTGTATAAAATCATCTTCTTTCAGCTTCTTTATTCCTATATCTGCATATCCTTCTTTCCAAGCCCCATTAGGCATCAATATTTTTGCCTTCACATATTCACTAACCCACTGTATCTTTGAAATTGTCTTCTTATTATCAATTGAAGTGTAAATAATCTTCTTTCCATTTCCCCCAAGCTTAATATTATACAAATGCAACAATCTTACTTCCTTATTCTTATGTGCTTTGAAATCATGTTCTGAAATAAAAATCTCCCCAACTTTCATACTTCTCTTTTCTTTTTTATCTGGATGAATAGGAATTTCAACCTCATCATACTCTGGCTTATTCAGTAATTTTATCTCAACTGGTTTTTCTACAAAGAAATATCTATCGGATTCTTCATCAACAAGTTTTCTGTTTACAGCATACAACGCCTCTATAGGAATTGTTATATCCTGCCTATTAAGTCCTATCTCTTCCACAAATTCCCTAATTGCTTCTGCTCTTATCCCTCTTCTCTTTAAGCTTTGTATGCTCCAGGTTCTTGGATCATCCCAGCCGGAAAATTCTCCGCTTTTCACTTCCTTCTGCGCCTTGCTCTTGCTTAACTTTACACCTTCCAATTCTATATGTATAAGTCCAGTATGAATAACTTCAGGATTTTTCCAACCGAATATGTTCCAAATAAATTTCTCCATTTCAGTTTCCATCATCAAATCATTTCCCCTTATTATGTGCGTTACTCCCAGTTCATGATCATCGACTGCCCAGCTCATTTCAAGTGTCGGCCACACTCTATGTTTTTTTCCAATTCTTGCATGCTCCCTATCAGAAATTTTAAACAATACTCTATCTCTAAAAGCAGGATTCTTATGATTCATTCCAGTTTTTATTCTCAAAACCATTTTTCCTTCTTCTGCTTTAAACATGTCTTTCCATAACTGCTTATTCAATTCTTTTGTCTGTTTTCTATGCACACATTCTTTTTCAGAATCTTTCAATTTTTTGAAGCCAGCTTGAGAGCAAGAACATACATATGCTTTATCTTTTTCAATTAATTCTTCTGCATACTTATAATATAAACTCAATCTGTCTGACTTGTAAATAACATCATTATACTTTATATTTAACCACTGCAAACCAGATTCTATCAATTCATAAGATTCTTTCACAATCGGTTTTTCTTCACTCCCTATTGTGTCATCCATCACAAGCAATGTTTTTGCGTTGTATTTTTCAGCATACAATGCATTAAGCAAATAAGTTTTCGCATTTCCAAGATGTAATGCACCAGAAGGAAAAGGCGCAAGTCTAAAGACCATCTTATCGCTGATGCCAGGTAATACAGCGAGATCTTTCTCAACCTCTGCTCTTACAATTAAATATTCTTGATACTTTTCAAGTTCTTTTTCTCTCCAAGAATGAGATTTAGAATTAACTTCCTTTACAATTTTTATCACTTCAGGCATAACTTTCCCTATTTCAGATTTTTCAAGTCCGTGCTGAAAAAGTTTAGTCAGCACTTTTCCCTCATGTGCCTGCCCAAATTCCTCGGCGTTTTTCAACGCATATGCCCATATCTCCTTTTCAAACTTGCTCATTGTCTAGCTAATAACCAGCGTTATTTAAATCTGCCTTCTTCTGCCATCATACTTGCCAAGAAATATTCCCCAAGCATTGTCAATAGAAATATAAACAGGTTTTCCTCCAGCAAGTCTTGTTCTTGCTTGAGGAGTTAAATCAATCATTATATGCGTAGAATCTCTAGCGCTTCTTGTGCCTTCAGGAAATAATGATGTTTTTCCATATTCTCCTCCTCTTCTCACTCCTAAACTCAAAGAGAGCTCCCGAGGAATCCTACCTATCTCGCTATCAACTAAAACATTAATTCTCACTTCTTCTCTTCTCAATCCCTTTATCTCTGCACCGCTTAACTCAACGCTATCAAGTCCTCCTGCAGAATCATAATTTACTCTAACCATAAAAACTCTTCAAAATCTTATATATAAAAAGATGATTATCCTCTAGCGTATCAATTCTTTCCTAATTCAAGTCCATTAAGCCTTTCAATTAATCTTTCAATCTTAAATTCCAAATCTTCTATTTTCAGTTTTAATGAATTCACGTCAGAAGAATCGTTACCATACGCTGTTATTCCCTGACTTGTGGGCATATTTGGCGAGTTGTTTTGAGCAGAATCAAAAAAAGAAGCGAGAGGATTAGAGCTAGATGCATTGCTAGGCAAATTTGAATTAGCCTCTGTAAAAACTCTGTCTGCCTGTTGTCTTGTTAAATCAAGAAAATCATTTTCCTTTTTAGGTTGTGGCTTCAAAAGCCCCCTTTTTTGCAATAGACTATAATCAATATAATCTCCTCTTTTGCTAAATATCCCCATATTTAACAAAGGAATAGGATTTATTTAAATCTGCTTATTTGATACATTAACTAGGGGATAATTATATTTTTATACTGAATAGACAGCAAAGATAATGATAAATTTAAGGATAGATGGGATTAATAATGCGGGGCAGGGGGCAAGATTCTCTGGACAAATTCATTTGGTAGAACAAACAGGGCAGTTTGTAGGAGACTTAACATATGGCGGAAAAATAGAAAGAAAAGTTATAGGGTCATTATTCGAAGAATGGAAAAAACCATAGAAATGGTTTTTTGATTATTCTCCTGAAGGGGAGAGACCAAATGTAAACCTTCTTTATACTTTAGAGATTGAAAGAGGAGAGAAGTATGCTGGAGAATATAAAGGAGCATGGAATTTATTAAATGGTTTAGAATTATCAGATATTGAATGTGCGGCATCACAAGGAAGTTTGGTTCATTTGATGGATGTTGCAATCGCACATAGACTTTTAGTAAGTGAGGCAAGAGCCACTTTAGTCAGAGCATAATTCTCTTTCAATAGTTTTAAATAAACCCTTAGCCATTATTAGAATATAATAACAAAGAGGTAAAAATGAGATGGCTGTAGATATAAAAAATTTAATCGCTGCAGTAAGCCCTGAAATATACTGTAATTCTGAAGTAAAATCGGAAGTAAAAGATATTGTAAAAGAATCGGGATTTCTAAAAGCGGCAGAAAAAGCAAAATTAATTGACCCAAGTTATATGGATTTCATAAATATCACTTATAATAATGCAATGAGTAAAAAAGGCCTAAAGGCGCCGTTAGAACAACATACATTAATATATGATTCATTTGGAGACGGTCTTGAAGCAATATATTTCTGGCTTCTTGATTTTGCGGGTAATATGTATAAGAAAGTTGACAAAGTAATTGACAATTTTGTTTCCTCTCCTGGTTCTTCCCACTTTTCAGAGATGGGAATGCGCCTCACAAAAATGCAGGAAGAGGGAATGAAAATGCTTGGAGCAGCAAATCAGGTTTTGAAGTCTATCCTAAATATAATATACGATCTTAAAGAGTTCAAGATGCGCCTTGCTGTTTATGACAAACTAAAATCTGAAAAGAAAGAGGAAAGAGAATCAGCTATGCTATCATTAAAACAAATTTGGCTCGACACAGTCGACTTCAAGAAAGGCAACTCATCAATCAAAGCATTGGCATTATCTCAGCAGGGAGGTTTCGTAACTTTAATTGATGCATTCATGGCAGTTGAAAATGAAAAGTTAGAATATAAGGGTGAGAAAGTTGATTTGAATGAAAGAGTTTTAAGATTGCTTCAGCAGAGAATTGGAGAATTTCTTATTTGGATAAAAGAATCTGAAAGAGAATTAAAAAAAAGATATGAAGTTGAAAGAAAATATTTGAAAAGTCAGGTCAGCACAGTCAAATTATACGCAAGATGGGCGAAACCTTATCTCAAGGCTACAAGAGATTTAGAACAAAGAGCAAATTCAACGGCAGCTTTAGTAACTGCTTTTAATACAAGTTTATTTGAAACAATCTTATTATGTGAAAAAGAATACTCTCCTAAAGATGATGTCGCTACAGGCAACCTGCCAAAATTATTTGAAGACGTTCCGGCAAGAAAATATTCTCAAGTCTTAATCATTGAACTTAAATTCAGGTCAGCTCCGGAAAGAGCTCAGCAGTCTGGTTATGGCTTTAGAGGTCGGACAGAAGTCAAATTTACTGGCCTCTGTTTAAATGAAGAAGAGCTTGCAGTTCTTAGAAGAGAAATAGAAAAAGATGATATAGGAGACGTTCTAGAAATGGTCTCTGGTGCAACAACCGAAAGTCTGGATTTATTAAAAGAAGATTTAGATGAATTTTTGAAAGAGGAAGAAAAGAAAGAAGCAATGGAGAAAGCAAAAATTTCCTCGTCAGATGATAGCAATCCCTTTTCAGCCCTATTTTCATTTTTCAAAGAAGAGAAAAAAGAAAAAAAGAATCTAAAAGACCTAAAGGTTATAGATTCAGATACAGATATAGAAAAAGTAATTCGTTCACAATGCATTATAGCTGCAAGAAAATCTTGTTATACTGTCTACGATATTTACAAGAAACAGCATGGAATGCCCAGTCTTGTAGGATATGCTTAGAGTTGTAAATTTTATATATCTCCTTCTCTTGTATAGAACATGGTAAAAACCAATAGAAAATCTATGGGAAGAAAAGTAAAGACAAAGATTAAGGAAGTAAGTAAGAACATTAAAATAAAGGAAATAAAGAAAGAAGAAAATTTAGCAAAGATAATTACTGAAAAAACCTTTCAATTTGATCCAGATTCCGCAGAAATTTTTCCACAATCAGCAACAAAAAATCTTGTAACTCTAATTAAAGAATCTGCTCCAGAAACTTTAGACAGGATACAATTTGAAGAAAAACCAGAAAGAGAAGGCAATGAAGATAACAAAGACAAAAGAGAAGTTGTATATGATGCAAATAAAAGAAAATCTTTTTCTTATGACGCCCCAGACACAGAAGTAAATGTACTAAAATATAACATTCCAACTTATGAAGGAAATTTAGGAAACAAATATGATACAGGAATTCGTGGAGGAGAAGGATTCGATTCTTCAAGAAACCGAGAGATGGACGAATCTGGAATATCGAAAACTTATGACTCTGGCGTGCGAGATGAGGATTTGAATAAAAAAGATAAGAAAAAAGCTAGAAATATATTTTAGCTCTTGGATACATTTATATAAATCCTTTATTACTTATAAATAATCAAAAAAACGATTTAGCACTCGTTTTTAGGATGTTCAAGATGCAACCTCGTCTTAAAATCTCAGGAATGAAATTCCTGATGACCATCAAAAATCCATAAAAGATTTTTGAGGGACGAGGTTTTCCGTCAAGCATCTTGACATAATTAAAGAGGACAAAAGAGAAATGGGAGGATATCAAACATTTAATGATGATAAGTATGGGCTTTCTTCTAATTACGGAAATCCCATAAGCAATTATATCCCCACAAGTCAAATTTCTTTAGCATTAGATGCAAGAACTGCGAATCAATTGAAGCAGATATCAGAAAAGATGAGCTCTGGAGCTAAAGCAGCAGAGATTCAGCTTGCACTTCCTGATGTTGCAGACTCTATTCCAGATTCACATTTAGAAGAAATAAATAGATTGAGAAAATTAGTTGGTGCAGAATTGACGTTACACGGAGTGTTAGTCGATCCAACAGGAGTAAACGATCAAGGAAGATGGGACCCAACAAAGAGAGAACAGGCAGAAAGGCATATGTGGCAGTCCGTTGATAGGGCCCATAAAGTAAATCCAGAAGGAAATGTTGTAGTTACCTTCCACACAAGTAATGGTTTGCCAGAACCAGAAACTTATGAATGGGATGCTAAAGAAAAGAAAGAAAAGCTGATGAGACTTGCAGTCATAGACGAACGTTCAGGAGAAATTTCTGCACTTGCTGCGCCGAGAAAAAACATTCTTGAAAAACCAGAAGAAAAATATCCAGATGCAAACGAAGAATTAAGCAGAATAAACAGAGAGTTATGGACACGTTCCCTATCAGAAGTCAATCAAGGTTTAACAAGGGCCAAAGAAATATTAAGAAAAGAAGTTTTTTCAGACTTGGAAGCGTCAGAAGGAAGATTGGTAAGAAGAAAAATGACAGAAGAAGATAAGTCAGACCTAATGAAACTCTATAAATTATCCGCAGATGATTCGGATAAATTCAAAAAAACTCTTTCAGATATGCCAAAAGGAGTTGCAGAAGATTTGAAAGAAAGAATGGAAGAGATAGGCCAAGTAGATATTTTCATAAGAAACGCATACACGCAATTCAAAGAAAGCTATTCTCAGGCATATGAAGTTGCAGATAGAGAGAAAAGAGATAATGATAAGAAATTATTAGAAACAATAGGTGAAGATATAAGAAAATCTTTAGACCCAGAAAAGGGGTATCTAAAAGACAAGGAAAATTTAGTCAAGTTCGCAGATGTTTTGAGCGATGGTGTTGAAAAAATGAATAATATGAAAGAGATAAAATTATACAGGCCTTTGAAAGAATTTGCAATTGATCAGGCGTCAACTACTTTTGCTAATCTTGCAACCAAAGCGTATGAAAAATACAAATCTACTGCACCTATAATTGCAATAGAAAATCCTCCTGCAGGGATGGGAATATCCCGTGCAGGAGACATGGTAAAAATTATTGAAGCGGCTAGGAGCAAGTTTTCGGACCAGATGGTTAAAGAAGGAAAGATGTCAGAACATCAAGCAAAACAGGAAGCTGAGAAATTAATCGGAGCAACCTGGGATGTAGGTCATATAAACATGATAAGAAAGTATGGCTATGGGGATAAAGAGTTGTTGAAAGAAACAGAAAAAATTGCTCCATATGTAAAGAACATACACCTGTCAGATAATTTCGGTATGATGCATACAGAACTGCCTATGGGGATGGGAAATGTTCCAATGAAAGGCCATATAGAAAAACTGAAAGAAGCCCACGGAGAAGCGTTAAAGAAGATAAAACAAGTTATTGAAACAGGAAATTGGTACCAGCATTTTCAAACTTCTCCATTCGCAGAAACTCTCTCCGCATTTGGTTCACCAATTTACTCTAAATCATTCGCTCCTTATTGGAATCAAGCGAAAGATGCAGGCGTTTCACAAGGATATTTTTCAGGATATGGAATGAATCCAGATATTCATCATTCAATATACGGTGCGGGCTTCTCAAACCTTCCTGTTGAACTTGGGGGCCAAGTACCTAGTTCAAGAAATCGCTTTTCAGGCGCACCGATGGAATGATAATGAAAGGTTTAAATAACTAATCCAATATATACATTAAACTATACAATGAAAAAAAAGAGTGTGAAAAAGAAAGAGGAAAGTCATGTTCATCAGCATGCGGAGCACGAACATCATCCAGGTTCTGAACATCACGTCCACCATACCCCTTCAGAACATCATCACTTACAGCATCAAGCAGAACACCATGTGCATCACCATCCCCAAGAACACCGCCAGCATCACGCACATCACGTAGAACATAATGTAGGAGAAAATGCAAAATCCCATCTTCCAACTTTTAAAACAGAAAGGGAAATAGCTCTAGACTTTGCTACTCTAGTTCATAGAAAATTTGACAATATAATCAAAGCATCTATTCTGTTCGGTTCTCAAGCAAAGGATACAGCCAGCGCAGGTTCAGATATCGATATAGTATTAATCATTGATGACGCTGCGCTTAACTGGGACATGGAAATGATTGCTTGGTACAGAGAAGAACTTGGAAAAATAATTGCTTCAACAAAATACGGCAGAGAACTGCATATTAATTCTATAAAATTGACGACTTGGTGGCAAGATTTAATGTATGGGGATCCAGTCGTAATAAATATAATAAGATATGGTGAACCTTTGCTTGACATTGGAGGATTTTTCAATCCCTTAAAAGTTTTGCTTGAACAAGGCAGAATAAAATCAACTCACGAAGCAGTTTACCATGCTCTTCAAAGGTCTCCTTCCCATCTCCTAAGAAGCAAAGCAGCAGTATTAAATGCAATTGAAGGAGTCTACTGGTCAATGATTGACGCGGCCCAGGCAGCTTTAATGGTAATTGGAAAATTGCCTCCGAGCCCAGAACATGTTCCAGCAATGCTTGCAGAATCATTTGCAGGAAAAGGTCTGTTGAAAAGCAGTTATGTAAAAGCCCTAAAGGACATTTATTATATTCACAAAGGAATAACACACGGAAGAATAAAAGAAGTTAAGGGTGATCAGATAGATGAGTGGCAGAAAACTGCTGAAAACTTTTTGGATGAGATGGCTTCAATCGTAAACAAGGTAGTTGATAGTCAGAAAAAAGATTAAATATCTCTATCAAGTTCCTTGACATAAAATAATTTAGTGAAAAAATAATTATATCAGATAAATTTAATCTTGTCGCAGGAGATAACTATATTTTACCAGGTTCTTCAATTAAGCGCCATATTCAGTCTTATATCCCGGATTTGTTTTAGGCCTATACTTATTTGGATATTGTATGTCTGTCTTTACAGCATGTGAAACTTTCTTGAAGAACTTAAAAACTTCATATGGATTCTCAACATGACTTAAAGTATAAGGTTTCTGAACCTGCCTCATTCTTACGTATGTAAATGTCCCAGCAGTTGAAAGCAATATGCTTCCTGAATGTCTTCCAAAGAGTATATCCAAAAGACCAACCCTTACTTCTGCATTGGTTATCTGATCAAAATCAATCATTTCAAAATCTCTCCCAATCAGTCCTTTTTGTACGAGGACTCTCTTGTTAGTTACGGCATAATAAGTGTGTTTCCAAACAAGGGCTTTGTAAATAGGAATTCCAAAAACAAATGCTACACCAATCCAAAAATGTGGAAGAAGAATAAACCAATAATTACCGGATGCAACTCCAGCAAAAACAAATATTCCACCCACTACAAGAAATATTAATCCAAAAATAACTCCTGCGAATCCGCTTAGGAAAAAAGGCCAAAACTTAGGCTTTCCTTCCCATAAAACTTTTTCATGTTCATCTAAAACCTTATCTAACTCTCTCATATCTCAATATATTTAGATTGTTTATAAATTTACTCTTCCTGTTTCTTTACTCTTCCCTTTTCAACAGCATATATTGCCCCAATAGCATTCTGTCTTGTTTCTGTATCTCCCTCTAATGCTTTCTTTGTAGCTTCTCTTGCTATCTTGTATAAGTCTTTTCCAGAAGCTACTGCTACATCATACTTAGCTTTAACTTTTTCAAGTTGTTTTTCAAGTTGAGGTTTAGCATAATCTCTTAACTTTGCAAAATCAACTGCTCCATCTCCAATGTCATGAAGCATTCTTGATCTTACAGCCTCGAGAACATAGGGTTCATTATAGCCCTTAGCTTTCATGTTTGCAACTGCAACATCAGCAGCTCCCTCTCTTCCAAGTTCAATAATCTTTTTCGCTTCTTTTTCGCTTCTTACTTCTCCACCAGCAGTGTAATGACTGACTAATTCCTTCATCTGCATATATTCACTATGTAAATCTAAGAAATCTGCATCGCTCTCTCTAGCATTCTTTGAAATAGGACTTTTAACAGCAAGTAATTGTTCAAGTTTTCCTTCAGGAATCTCAGAAACAAAAGCATCTAAATTGGGAGCATAAGAGTGTTGTTTTGCTAATGCAGTCATCTGACTTGTTGCAACATGTATACTTTGTTCATTTATAGGCGTAGCATCAACGCTTGCAGGTTTATTAGGGTCTCCATCGTTATAAGTACCATAAAGAATTCCTTTTAATCCATCTTCCAACCTCTTTCTTTCAGAATCTCTATCTTCAGCACCAATTCTTTTAGGGAGTGTTTCAACTTCCTCTCTTGTTTCTAATGCTTTTACAAATATTTCGTAATGATTTGCCATACATTTCCTATAAAATCATACTATTTAAACTTTTCTATTGTAGTAATTAATAGGTAGTAACAAACAAGTATTTAATCAGAAATCTGTTGGAAAACTATTCTAGATTTGCAAGGCAATTTTGCTCTTATTTTGTTTAATGTATCTCTAGCAATTCTAGCAATTCTATCATTTGGGCAAGATACCATAAATATTGTTTGCCCTGGATTGACTCTTGCAGCTCTCCCTATTACAATTCCATAAGAGTGAGTCATACCAGAACTAAGTCTATCAGCTCCAGCTCCTGCAGCAGTCTTATTTTCTCTTAGAAAATGATGTGGAAATACCTTAATACCTAGATAATACTGTCCCAGAGCAGATGTATCCATTACTTTAGTGATATACATTCTCGCCGCCTCTAATGCATTATCTCTTATTTGAACAGCTTCTTCAGCAACGCATTCAACAACATATTTGTGATTTCCAAGATTGAAATCTTTTTGATTTCCTATATGAAACTTAACAACCTTATTCTGCGGAACTGTCTTGATATATGCTTTGCTTTTTCTCTTTGAAATTCTTGTAAAAGCTCTTGCCCTCTTCTTTGAATACGAAGATGCTTTTCTTAATGCCATTTTATTTTACCTCGACCTCATTAGTAATTGCTTGTCCAGGTAATCCTGATTCAAATATTGCCCTTACAATTCCCTTATTTCCATGAGCATCGCTTATCTTTCCTTTTATTACTTTCCCAGCAGGACTTTTCCACGAAACTTCCTTTCCAGACATTTTTTTAGCCTCTTCTCTGCTGTCCAAACCAAGGTCAAGCAAGTAATGTCTTTCATGTATTCTATGTCTTCCTCTTCTGAATTGTACAATTATTCCTTTCATATTATTCTCTAATAAGGTGGGTTTTTAAACGTTTTGCGAACCAATTTAAAGATTTCTGAATTTACGCATTCTTCTATTAAATGAAAAAGAAGATTCTAATCCAAGCATTGCTCTAGCTTCTTGATAACTTTCTCCAGGAAGAATTAATGTTGCATCCGTAATAGCGGGCTCACAATCTTTAAGTTCTACAAGCTTATCAATTCTATATCTGTTCAAGGCTCTAATAAAAAATGGTTCCTCTTCAGGCGTTCCAAGCAAATTTCTTTTTGTCCAAAACATTCTTGAATCTGAGTCAGATTCAATTGTTTCTCTTAGCTTTCCAACAAAAAAATCGCTCCCAGTAGCAAATCCTTCTATAAGATAGGGTAATAGACTTAATGTCCCCTTAGGATATTCGAAAGTCTTCCATTCTTCTCCAACAGCCACAAAGATAGTTGCACCTAATGATCGCATAGAGTTTGCACGAACATCTAAATTTCTAAAATAAGTTTTCGGAACTTTTATCATAAAGATTTCTTAAATTTGTACTATTTAACTCTTTCTATTATGTTACTACTTAATAGTTATCTTAAAATTATTTATTTATTATGTCAAGATGCTTGACAGAAAACCTCGTCCCTCAAAAATCTTTTATGGATTTTTGATGGTCATCAGGAATTTCATTCCTGAGATTTTAAGATGAGGTTGCATCTTGAACATCCTAACCTCAAGATGTCAAGACTTTTCAAGTCTTGAGCACATTCAAGAATCAGAGATTCTTGATGATATTCAATTCTTGATGGCATTCAAGGACTTACGTCCTTGATGACACGAGTGCTTGTCACAAACCATGTCCTTTAGGACATGGTAGCACATCGTGTTTTTGATATTAATAAGTATTATTATACTAGAAGCTTAAAATTCAACTTCAAAATCTCCAAGTTCTTTCTTCAAAACATTAAATATTTCTCCTGAAAGCTTTGTCTTAAGTTTGCCCTTATTTTCTTCTAATGCCTTTTCTAATTCTTTTTTATCACTTTTTACAAACTTTTCATTTCCTATTTTTCTTATTTCATTGCCTTCAATTATGAAATTATCTTTTCCAAGAAGCACCAGTTCTGCTTTTCTATTTCCTGCGTAATTAATAAGCATCATTCCTTTCTCTCCTTTTATCAAATCAGTTCGTTGCCCATATTCTACTAATACATCCATAAATTCAAACGCATCCTTCTTTACTCTATCAACTTCCTTCTGTGTAAGCTTTCCAGATTTAATTTTTCCCTTAGCTTTTACAAGTTCATTCAATATATTCAAGAACCTTGGGAGTATTTTTCCTTTTTTAACCATCTTGCTCTCAAAATCTTTGACCAATTCTGTCTGGTTCTTATTTCCAAAAAATGTTTTAAGAAGTTTGAATACTCCATCATAAATAGACTCGGCATCCTTTTCCTGCATTTTCTTTTCAAGGTTTTTTCTCAACTTTTTCAATTTATTATTATATTCTTTACTCTCTTTCATAAATTGATCAACTTCCTTTCCAGGATACCCTTTCAATTTTCCGTATTCATATTGCTTGAACAAGTGCACCGCTTTTTCCAAAATTTTCAAATCTTTCTCACTCATGACCTTATCTCTTTCAACAAGTATCTTTTTTACATCCTGCACTATTGTCTTTGGTACAGGAGGCTCAGCTCCAGCAAGCATCATCAGTGCTTGTGTAGGTGTTACGATACTATAATAAATATCCACCATTGCATCAAGCAATCTTCTCTTAACAAATTCTTCTGTCTGCTCTCCCTGTTTCATATATAAATCGATTGCTTCTGAACTAGGCTTTATCTTTCCCATTTTAAGAAGCAATTTCCAAGGAATAAAAGTTCCCCTGTCCCATAAAGGAATCCCATCTCTTATGAATGTAAATGCAACTGGTTCGGCATCTTTTACTCTCTGCCAGAAATCAGTTAATAACCAGACCTGAACATTCAATATATTCTTTACACCTGCAAGAGCAGTTGCTTCTCTTATATAATCATAAATCATTCCCCTCAATCTTTCACTCAGTTCAACTCTGCTCATTCTTTTTACATCTGTATCATCAATTATTACAAAAACATCTACATCGGAATCTTTCCCTGCCGTGCCCCTTACAAGGCTTCCTCCGATAACGTAGCTTGCAACATACTTGTCAAACTTTCTTAACACTAGTGTTTTATGTATACTTGCAACCCTTAGTGCTCCAAGAAAACCTTTATCATACAACGGAAATCCCTGCGCAACAGCATCCACCAAATCAAATTTTGAATCTAAACCATAATTCCACAAATCTACCGGAGTTTTAAGGTGCACCCAAATATTTTCTTTTGTCTCCTTAACCATTTTCACAACCTCTGCTTTTATTTTAGGAATGTTCTTATACTGTTCTTCAGGAATCACCATCATCATATGTATTGGTTTACTCTCAATTATCTCAAGAGGCAATGCTTCGTCTTCTTCAATTATTGGATAAGCAGGTACAGGAAGTAAAACTAGAGCCATAGTAAAACTATATTTTTTGGCAAGGTTTTTCTTAAAAGTTTCAAGCTTATCTCTTAAGGCATTAAAATCAATTTGCAGAGCAGGCGCCTTCACAACAGGCGGATTTGGCATATTCATAATGCTTTTAGGAATATTTGGTATTGCAGGCATCATACTTCCATTCTTAGAAACATAGTTCACTTTGTCTTTCTCTTCCTTCTTATTGTTCTTGTTTTTTTCGTTCACTTTCATATTTGGTTTCTCACTTATTTAAAGGTTTACAATAACTCTCTTTTGTAAAGTTCTCTAGGGTTTATTTCTATTTTCATTTTCTTTAAAAATTTAATTAATTTATAAACCTTTCTTTTTGTCACCACTTTAGAATAACTCAAATAAAGAGAATCTATCAATCAATTTTATATATCTTTCCCTCTTCAAAACAGCATGAATAGGCAAAAAAGAGAGAGATATCTTCCAGAATTTGTTTATGGGGCAATTGATGGTTCTGTAACTACTTTTGCAGTTGTTGCAGGTTCAATAGGTGCCTCTCTTTCTCCCGCAATAATTTTAATTCTAGGATTTGCAAATCTTTTTGCCGATGGCTTTTCAATGGCAATCTCCAACTATTTATCAACAAAATCGCAGAATGAAATCTATTCAATGCATAAGCATAAGCATGAGCATAAAAAGAATCCTAAAAGAACAGCACTCGCAACATTTATTTCATTTCTCCTCATAGGACTTATACCGCTTGCTTCATTCGTTTTAGCATTATTCATTCCAAACCTTGTTCCATATCAGTTCAAAATTTCAATTGTCCTTACTGCGGTAGCTTTTCTCATAGTTGGATTCATTAAAGGAAAAATAGTAAAAATACGCCCTGTAAAATCTTCCCTTGAAACTTTAGTAATTGGAGGCATAGCCGCATTGCTTGCTTTCCTGGTTGGATATCTTCTTAGAGGCCTAGTAGTATAATTATACTTAAATACCCTTTATTTTTAAACCTCTCATGAGTTTGAGAGTAAATCTTGCAAACCATTTTGCGATAGGTTTTCATGAAGAATGGAGAAGAAGGCAAGGACTTCTTGGAAAAAATTTACTTAAATTATTCTATAAAGATTGTCTCAGACAGGGAGTAGATATAGTGGGAGTAGCTTCTGAAGAAGCAAAGCCCATCATAAGGGGCTCTGTAGATGATAGATTTGGTTGGCTTATTAGACATTGTGTACCAGAACTTACAAGAGATGGAGAATATAGTTTTCTGGAGATAGACGGAAATACATTCGGCTTATTTAAACGAGGAGAAGGTGCAGTCACCTTC
Organism: Nanobdellota archaeon; assembly: GCA_038045265.1. GTDB lineage: Archaea > Nanobdellota > Nanobdellia > Pacearchaeales > GW2011-AR1 > SICV01. Next base: position 41,851 of record JBBSYL010000008.1, read on the forward strand.
GTAAATGCTCAGACAATTCAGGCAAAATATCCAGATGTAAGAGGCACAACAATGAAAGTTCTTGTTTTCGGAGGATATTATTTTGAAAATGGTCTGCCTTTGAAAGAAACTCTAAAGCGCATCGCACTTGACAGATGTCTTGTAATCGCAGAGAATCAATTTAGTGAAGGGATTCACTCTCTTGAAGCTAGAGCAATAAGAGAACTAGTCAGCCTCTATGATGCTATGGTTGTTCACGATGCACAACAAGGTAAAAAAACAAATGAATACGCAAAATCTCTTTCTCAGGAAATTTCTCTTCCAGGAGTTGCAATAGGAAATCAACATAGCCCAAGCAGATGCAAGGCAGGAATAATTGTTCCAGAGAGATCTGCAATAAGAAATAGCACATCGGATTTGGTAATTTCTCTAAGAGATATACTAGGAAAAAAAGCACATGACATAGATTCATCATATGAAAATCCATTCACAAAACTTCGTTGGGGGTTTTCAATTCAAATTGGGCACTAGAGGAAATAGACACCATAGTTACAGATAATTCGGTCAATTATTCTTTTGCTTCCAGAATTATCTGTCACGGGAATTCTGTCCCAATAAATAGAATTCACGATACACTTAAATATTCAAACCATCTTTAGCAATTAAGAGGTTAAAAATGCCATTCGCAGCAACACATATTCTTTTTCCATTAGTTTTAACGGTGCTAATCAGGGATTTTTACTTGAGAAAGAAAGATAAAAAATTATTTCCCCTACATTATGTTTTAATTGCAGGTCTAGCAGGAACATTGCCTGATTGGGACATAGGATTTTTTTGGATTCTTCAATTATCTGGTATAGATGTAGGATTCTGGGACATTCATAAAACATATCTGCATTCTATATTTGTCCCAATAATCTTTTTTATACTATTTTTTGTATTAAAACCTGTAAAATCCCCAACTCTGGGCAAGCATAAACTTAAACTAAATATAATCGCATTAATGATTGCTCTCGGCGCATTTTCTCACATATTCTTAGATTTGATCTTGGGAGAGCCTTTCTCCGCATTTTATCCTTTTCACACTTTCACATATGCTTTAGCATTGGTGAATTATTTTCCAGAGGCTGTGCAAGGTCTTCTCTACCCAACTCTAGATGCAGTTCTATTAATTTTTTATCTCATTTACCTTGAAATTAAACACAAAATCTCCGATTTTATCTAACTTAACACGCAAAGGTTCGGTTAAGGTTGATTA
>JBBSYL010000009.1:0-31709 GCA_038045265.1 Nanobdellota archaeon
TATAATATTTCAGTCAAACCATCTATGCTGAAATGAAATGTTCATCTACTGTATGTGATTTTATGGAAGAGTTAAGAGATAGTTTATTTAATTTTGTTGGGAGAGAATTGGTAGAGCTTTCATGGAGATGTAATTTTCCTATAAATCCAAATGTTGGAGTTGATAATTTTTTACAGGCATTTCGAGATGATGGTGTAGATGTTGCATATGACAATAGGAAAAAGAATGCGAGATTTTCCTTGTTATGGGGCGGGGATTTTTACGAATGTTCTCTTACTTATGATGAGATAGTTAGAGGATGGGGCCGTAACTTTCCAGGTTGTTCCAGAGAATTTTATAATTCTGTTTTTAAGGTATTAGATTGTATGGAAGAGAATTCTGGATTAAGAGATAGCACAGATATGGGGAGAAGGAATTCTTGGGATGAATTTAGAGGAATAAAAGGAATAGATATAAGGAATAGAATGGAATGTGGAGTTGAACCGTATTTTATGAATCATCATGAACATGTTCTTTTACCTTTATCTGGGAGAGTTCCAGAACTGGGAAGGCCTAAACTTTTTGATGAAGTCATGGAAAGTTATCCTTTGTATTTGCATCATCAAATTGTTGAGTGGCAGAGAGTAAAGAGTTGTTTTGGAGGACCTTGTGCGGAATATATACCTGAATTTGATTTATCTACAAATCCTTTTAATGAATTTTATCATCCAAGCGATAGTAGCATGACAGGATATTTTTGGGCGCTTTATCTGAATAAGTTGGCAAGAGATAAAGGATATGAGATGAATGATGGGAGAGATGCATCCGAAGAGCAAAGAATACAAAGTTTATGTGTTCGAGGATGTGATGCTCTTAAGGATGGTTGTTTGCTTTGAGTTCTTTTCCTGTGAAACTTCAACTATAAAGCTTTTTAAGTGACTTTTACTAGGATGTTTAATGGGATATTGGCCTGTTGTCAATGATATGATGAGGGATGCAGACATAATTGTATTAGTGGGAGATGCAAGAATGCCTGAACTATCCTTGAATAGGGAATTAATGAATAAGATTGAAAGGTTCAATAAAGCTTATGTTGTCGCTTTTAATAAGGCAGATTTGATTTCCAACGATAAAATAAAGGAGTTAAGAGAATTGTTTAAGGGTGCTTTTTTTGTTTCTGGAAGGAAAAATGAAGGAATTGGAGAATTGAAGAAGGCGTTATTAATAATAGCGAAGAAAATGAAGATAGAAAATCCTAAAATCGGAATAGTAGGTTATCCGAATGTTGGTAAATCTGCTGTGATAAATGCATTGGCACATAGAGCTAGAGCAAAAATTGAAAATAAACCTGGAACTACTAAAGGAATACAATGGGTGAAGGTGGGGAGTTTGAGAGTTTTAGATTCTCCCGGAGTTATCCCATATGAAGATAAGAATAAGGAACTTGCCTTGCTAGGAAGCAAGAGTGTTGAGAAAATGAAAAATCCAGAGTACATCGCGTGCGAGATAATAAAGATGTTTTTGCATAAGGATAGAGAAAAATTGAAAGAATATTATAAACTTGAAAGCGTTGAAGGGGATGAGTATGAAATTCTTTTGGCTATTGGAAAGAGAAGGGGTTATTTGAAGAAGAAAGGAGAGATAGATGAAAATAGGACCTCTGCAACGATAATAAGAGAATGGCAGAATGGGTATTTGGGGTTTAAATAAAAGTATAAATACTAATGCTGATCTTTTGATATATGAAATTTTACAGACAAATTTTTTTGATGTTTTTTCTTCTTACTATTTTGTCTCAAACAGTTGTTGCTCAAATAAATTATACTAGAAATTTAACCGTCGATATAAAAGTTTCAGACGATGTGTCTGGAAGTACTTATTCTTCTGAAGCGGATTTGCAATTTAAGAAATTTACTTTTGAAATAATAGTAATTGGAGTTTGGCTTGTTCTCTTTAGTTATATACTGGATAAAAAGGAGAAAATTCTCTCAGATTTTAAGCCGGTTAATAAATTAACATTAGATAAAGTAATATTTGTTGTTTGGGTCGTTTTTACTTTAATTGTTATAAGATATGTCGTATTTTTGTATAATAATATTAGTTTCAATTTTTAAATAAAGATGAATAAATTTAATACATAGAATTCATCTTTATTTTTTCTATTTCCAACTTGAAAGTCTTTGCCTTTTCTTCCCCAACTATTTCTGCTATAGTTTTCACACCTGAATGGATGGCTTTTCCTAAACTTGCTAGTTCTCTGGCAAGAAGTACAATATCTTCTTCAGACAGCGAGGTTTTTGAAAGAATTCTCCAGCCACGTATCGGTATAAGCTGGGAGGCCTTTTCATACCCTAAAACTTTTAGTATGTTTTCTGAATTTAATATTTCATCATATGATAATGTCTTAAGCAGAGTTTTTGATTTAACTACATCTAATTTAGTATAATCTTTTATAACTAAAGAAGTATCCTTTTCTACTCCTGCCATAATTTCTTTCAACCTTGTTCTCAGAAGAATTCCTTCATTGCCTAATTCTATAAGATATTTTTTTATGTCTTCCGCTATCTTTTGCACCAAATATCCTTTTTGAATTACTTGCAATGCAATTGGAAGACTCTCATAATTTCTTAATTCTGCTTTGTCAAGTTCTGAGATGTTTTTATCAAATAGTTCTCTTTGTTTTTCTGTTAGTTGTATTAATTCATTAGCTTTTCTTAATAATTCATCTGTATTCTTTAGGAGATGTCTTTTGTTTTTGTAAAATAATGTTATTTCTTGTCTTCTTTCCGATATTGCGATTACTAATGTGCCTGCTTGTTTTGCTGTTCTCTCTGCAGCCTTGTGTCTTGTACCTGTTTCTCTTGTTTTTATTTTACTACTTGGGGTTAATAGTACGTTTGCGTATGATATTCTTTTCATATCTTTAGAAAGAATTATTGCTCCATCCATCTTTGTTAGTTCTATAAGTCTTTGTGGTGTGAATCTGCAATTTACTCTAAAACCTCCATCAATAATGGGAAGAACAAGATCGCTTTCTATCGCTATTAGGGCGCCTTTTCCAGTCTTTAATGCCCCATCTAGGGCAGTTCTGAAATGTGTTCCTGGGGAAACCATCTTTAAAATTGAATAAAATTCTTCCCTAGTTACTTTTTCAGTGATTTGTTTTGGAATAATTGTTTCCTGAACTTCTTTTATGTCTTTTTTTACTTCTTCCGCTTCTATCTGCTGTTCAACCATCTATTCATTTGCCTCTTTTTGTATTTTCTAAAAGTAGAACCTCTATTTATTTGTTTGTGTAAAATGCTCCCACCGGGATTCGCACCCGGGTCTCCGCCGTTCTCCACTGTCTCGATTTGAGACACTGGTAATAATCAGTGCCTGTCCAAAGATGGACTGAAGTTATTGTCTCATCGACTCCAACTTCGGCGATGCGAGAGGGCGGTATACTTGACTGCTATATTATGGGAGCTCTTTTCGATAAGCTTATAATCCTATTTAAATGCTTTTCATTTTTAAACCCTATTTCCTCTATAAATCTCTGAACGCTATTTTTACTTGATATGAATATCTGTTTTTCTTTTATTATTTTTGAATGTTGTATGTTTAATTTTTTTAGTGCCAATGAAACATCTTTCAGTAATTTAGGAATATAACTTGTATAACTAATCCTGATATTTTTGTTATTTTTAGAAATATAATGCACAGAACCATCAGTATCAAATAGCCCCCTAATACATTTCTTTAGATATTTTTTATTACTTTTTATCCAATGCGGGATGCCTACATTATTTTTCTTTTTATTCCCGGGTTTTAGTCCTTTGATTTTTAAAAAATTCACTAACTCTTTTCCATGTAAACTAATATATATTGTGTTATATTTTGGTTCTAGTTGAACATGGGCTGTTTCCCCAAATAAACTTCTTATTAGATTAATAGTATACATTATCAGGTATTCTCTGTCTTCTATTATGTGCCCCGCTATTTTAAGAGTATAACATCTAATATCTTTACCAATTACTCTCTCTTCTAGATGCCCATCACCCAAGATTATCCCTATTAACTCTGCAAGTGCTTTACTTTCTTTTGGTATCAATAGACTCTTCTTATTTTTATCAGAATTCTTTCCGCCCCTTGATTTGCCCCAATTGTCTTCTAGTCTTTTTCTGATAAATTTATCAAAGTTTAAACCAGATATTTTACAGAGTTCATAATAATTCTTTTCAGATATAAATCTTTTTTCTTCTCTTAATTCCAAGGCGAGATAATGGGCGTTTAGATTTAACATTTTTGATAATTCTTCCCAAGTTAAATTTTCCTTTGCTTTCAAGATAAGTTCTTTTTGTTTAGCTTTTTTTAATTGTATTCTCATATTTATATTAAAGTTATAAAGTTTATATACTTTCCTTGACTACTAGACTACAAGAGCTTAGAGAGATTATAATGGGACAGTTTAAAAGGGTTTTGATTAGAAAGATATTTAACTACAGAATAGGGCTATTTTTATGCAGGAACTTAACGTTTTGAGAGATAACTGGCTCCAACTGATTAGGAAGGGTAGCTATGGAGAAGCAGATGAGCTTTTTTGGAATCGGCTTTTTCCTCTTGTTGAAAGGAATTTCTTAGAAAAAAATAAAGTTAATACTGCTTATGATTGGCTTGTTTTGCCCTGTGGATTAGAAGCATCATATTATATTCTATTAATTAAGGCTTTAAAACCTGGAAGGGTTTATTTCTTAGGCACTGAAGAGTTTTATTCAAATTATCTTGATAAAATAATTGAAAGGACAGGATTAAAGCCTTCACAATATATAACAGATAAAATTGATTATGATGAATTAGATATAGCGGATGTTTATGAAAAAATAAGAAGAAAATTAGATTTATTTTTAGGAAAAAAAATATTAATGGATTTAACAAGAGGAAAAAGAATAATGTCTGTTGGTGCTGGAATTGTTGGAGCTTTCTTTGGGTTTGATTTGGTTTATTTAGATGAGGCTTGGGCAGATGACATAAAGAGGGGAATACCAGGAACTGAGAAAATAGTTATGGTGAGGAACCCATTTGATGTTTTTGGAGATTTAGAATTGAGAGAGGCAAGAGATTTCTTGAATCATCACAATTACGGGGCTGCTCTTGCATTATATAAGCGTATAAAGTTGAAAATTTTAGATCCAAGAAGTGTGGAGATAGAAGAATCGATATCCGAGTCCTATATGCATTGGAATTCTTTTAACTTTAAGGCAGCTTATTTGAAGATGAAGAACGCGGTCTCGAAAGCAGAACAATATAATATTAAAATAAATAATGAAATATTAAAAAATATCAAAGCATTGGAATTGTTAAACTCTGGGCAAAAGCCAGACGATGGGAAAAATACAACCTTTGATTTGCACGTTGTAGTAGATTTATACGCTAACGCTATGAGAAAGTCTGAGATAGGACTTTTTGAGGATGCAATAAGCAGACTTTATAGGGTATTAGAGTTAATTTCCCAATCAAGACTCGTGCATTATAATATAGACACCCATACACCAGAGATAAATAAATATTCTGAAGAGTATAAATTATTTACAAAAGAAGTATATGGTTTTGAAAAAGAGTTGCCTGCAGAAATTGGATTAAAAGATGGATATGCTTTATTATTTATTCTTAAAGATTATCTTCTTGAGCATTATACCTTTCATGAGATGCAACAGATGTTTGGAGTTATAAGGGCAAGGGACATGTCAATTATCGCCCATGGTTTGCAATTGGCTGGAGAAAAAGTTTTTGTAAATATGAATAATTTGGCTAGAATGTTTATTCAAAGAATGTGTGTGAAAGAGGGGAAGAACTTTAATGAGCTCATGCAAGAGCATACATTTGTTAAGCTTTAATTGAAAAGAAATTTTTGTAACCTGAAACACAAGACAAATAATTATCTTTAATACGCTATTACTTTCAGCATTAAATAGCAATATCTTTATTGGATTAATTTATTTTTTTGGAATTCCTGTAACTCTCTACTATTTGGAACTTTAATTTTATCTTTTTCTTTCATTTATGAATACATGGTTTTTCCAAAAGTCCGTATCTGTGAAATCTGGAGCATATGTTCCAGGATGTATTGTAGAAAAAGTATGAATTTTTCTTTCAGGTAAGGGTTCTGCAATTATTACCATTTGTCTTGTAGGTATTCTTTTCATACCGTAAGCGACTAATACAGTATAACTTGGACTTCTTCCAGCATCTCTTTTTTTTATTCTTGTTTCTCTTCTTACTGTTACATGTTTTGGAATTGATAGTAAAGGTACTACTGCGCTAAGCCCTATTATTTCATCTAATTTCGCTATTTTTATGAGTTGCCTCCCTTCATACAGACTAGAAATTGCATCATAGGCGAAGTCGATTACTTGTCTTGGATTTCTAAATCTTCCAGTAAATACAGAACCAGTAATTCCGCTTCCTGGAAAGTGTCTTTTTATATGTTTCATAAATTCAGGATAGTATTTTACAAAGTGATATTCTGTTATCATTATTGGTCTCTCCAGGCAAGCATCTCTTGCCAATAATTTTTTGCTCTTTCAATATCTATTTGGGGACAAACGAAATCAAACACATCAGTTAAGTCTCTATTAATAGATTGTGCTAGCCTGAATACGTCAGTGTTTACTATTACTTTAGGTACTCTTGCTTCCCTTTTTGTCATCTCGTGATTTACTTGAGTACTCCTTAAAAGACTGGTTTCAATGCCCATAAGAGAAACCATTGTGTAGCAATTTCTTTCTATTTCTCTTGCTTTTCTTGAAACAAAATGTCTTGTTTCTCTTTGAGGAGATTGTCTTAAAAATCTAATTCTTTCTTCTAGTTCTCTTATTTTTTCTTCTAAACCTTGCGGAGAGATTTGCAATTGTGCTACTCTGAAAGGCATACAATACCATTTGTACTCTCCACTGGGTTTTCTTTGAGCTTCATAATTTTCTAACAACTGCTTTCTATAATGAGGGTTTCTCCATTCTCTTAATTCGGCCAATGCCCTTCTTGCATATAGCGTGTCAAAGTCTGATAAATCTACTCTAAATCCTTTTATTCCTCTATCTTCATAAGATTCTGCATGGGGTCTTCTAATTGTTAATTCTCCAATATGCAGTTTATTTATTGGATTTTGTGTTGTGTCTCTTGCTGAATCTATAACCATCAAACTGCCCTCACAGTTTCCAATTTTCATTACTCTCCTTCCTTCTTCGTAATGTGTAGACTCATGATATAAGCCGAAGAGGTCTGTATTGAAACTATCATAATCTACAGCTATTCTTTTTGGAGGCATGTTGCGTTCATCTATTTTTGTAGGCTCTTGAAAGAATTGATATTTTGCCATTTTATATAAATTCTAAAAGCCCCCTTATGTTCATTAAAAGTAAATTTGGTTTTGCTTCAGTTATAGAGCTTGCTGAATCAAAGCAAAAATAGTTGATGAGTCCCGCAGTTCTTACGCCCGCTCTTTTACCATACCATATGTCTCTTGCTGTGTCTGTAACAAAGAGGGTGAAATCTGGATTTGCTTTGACTCTTAAACATTCTGCCTTTATTGCTCTGACTTTACTTCCCGGATTGCTATGAATTGATTCAGCTTCAAAATATTGCAATAAATTTGTTAATTCAAGTTTTCTAATTACTCTGCTTTTGTCTTTATTTGTGCTTGCGATTGCCATTTTTATATCTCTCCTCTTTATTTCTTCTAAAGTTTCTAGAACCTCTGGGATTGCTTCTATGTCTTCAAAATCCAATCTGTCATAAAACAGAGAAAGAGCCCTTTGATAATCTTTCACTCCGAAGCTTTCATAAAATTTTCTCCAATCTCCCCTTACACCAGTGCTTTTGTATTCATGCATCGAAGGAACTCTTCCTCCAAGTTCTGTTATTATTTGACAATCCCGCTTATAGCTTCTTTCTAAAGTGTTTACTAATGTACCATCTGCGTCAAATATTAGTAGTTCTATTCTTGGGTGCATTTTTTTACAGAATAAGGCATCTGAGGCGCCATCACCCCTGAATGTTTGATTTGTTTAGTTTTATAAACATTCTCTTTAGTTAGCAAGCAGAAGAATTACATAAATTCCTAAGGTGCTTAGTATGAAAGTCAGCAGACCAATTATGAGCATTTTTACTCTATGAATTCCTGCTATGATGAATGTTGCAAATTCATTTGGAATAGGGGTTGCTATAACTATTCCGAAAAATATGTAAGCCAAATAAATTTTTATTTTGTGGGGTAGGCTGTGTTCTATTAGGCGGTAAACTGACTTGAACGCAGAAGTTTTTTCTAAGTTATCTATTTCATCTTTGAATGATAATTTCAGCCATTTCAATAGAAATAATGTGGAAAGAGTCGAACCGAGACCTGCAATCAAAGATGCAAGAAGAAGATTTTGTGCTGGGTACGTTATGAAAAAACCGATTGCAAATGGTGCAGTGAAACCAAATGAAAATAACAAGCCAGCTATGAAAACTCCTATAAATCTTAATGAACCTAGACTAAAAACCAGATTACCTATTGATTCATTTCTGAATATAAAATAAGATAATATAATTGCTAATGCAAGAAGGGTTAGTTTTGGATATTTCCAGTGGATTAGCCTTTTCATTTTTCCTCTTTTTACTATAGCCCTACCCGGATTCGAACCGGGGTCACGAGCGCCAGAGGCTCGTATCCTTGACCGCTAGACTATAGGGCTGTTAGAGGAATGAGGTTAGGATGGTTTTAAACATTTTCTTTTGGATAGGTTTAAATTGTTTAATTGGTTAAATTGGGAATGTTAAGAAAAACTCATTTAGTGATTGGTCTAGTTGCGGGCCTTTATTTTTTACCGCATGTAAATAATAAATTCATTTTTCTTCCCATAGTTCTGATTGCTTCTTTGTTTCCAGATATAGATTCTGGAATAACGAGCCTTGGACAGAAAGGAATATTCAGGTTTTTGCAGATGATGACCAAGCATAGAGGGATAATGCATACTTATACAATATGTGTAATTCTTTCTTTGGGTTTAGGATTAATTTTTCCTCCTGCTGCCTTGCCTTTCTTTTTAGGATATAGCTTTCATCTATTTGCGGACAGCTTTACACCTCAAGGAATAAGACCTTTCTGGCCATTAAAGGCTGTTTCTTCGGGTCTTGTAACTACGGGAAGCAGGTTTGAAAGTATAATATTTATAGTGTTTAGTATAATTGCTGTAATATTGTTTATTGCACTGTTTATATAGTACAATTGCAAAGATTTTTTAATAAGGATTATCCTATATTGAATATGGTAGTGGGATGGATAGTTGTTGTTGCGGCTGTTGTAATAGTTCTAGTAGTTATGGCTAAGTCTCAAGATGCGGTTTATTTTAGCCAAATAATAAAGAGGTATTTGTTTTATATATTTTTTATAGCGGTTGTTGCTTTCTTTGTATTCTCTTTTTATAGAATAAATTTGGCTAATGATTTTGATTATTCGAGTTATGAGGGAGTTGTTCAGGCGGGACAAGTTTATCTCCTCTGGCTTAAGGGGCTTGCAGGCAATGTAGTAGAAGTTACAGGATATGCAGTAAAGCAGGACTGGATTGGGAGCAACAGTACGGTAGAAAGATGAAGATAGCAATGATTGTTCTCAAGCTTTTATTTGTGGGCGCTCTAGTAATAGTTAGTAATTATAATTTACATTTGCTTGATAGCAATGAAAGGACGCAGTTTTTTGAACTTTACACTGGCTGGGCAGATACTCTTTTTAGGCAGGGTTTTGAAATTACTTCTTATGTTGTAAAATTTGAATGGCTTCCTCAACAGCCACAATTGAATGAGCCCGCGGGATTAATATTTCCTGTTCTGGGAAGATAGTGAGTTAGCTTTTTATAGTGTATTTTACAGAATGAGTTATGCCTCTGTGGCTCAGTGGTAGAGCGTGACATTGGTAACAAAGAAAACCCTTGTTTTCTGGTTCTAGGAACCAAGGGTTCCAAGAATGTCAAGGTCCCGGGTTCAAATCCCGGCAGAGGCTTTTTCTTTTCAGGAAAGCTTAAAAATAGAAGTATTTGCTAATTTTATGCCCCTATATACAGAAGGCCAGGAAAAATGTTTAGAACTTATTTTAGAAGGAGTTCTAGAGAGGATTCCTAAGTGGACATGGTGTGAGAAAGTTAGTGAATTGAGAGATACTCCTCCTTTTGATGATGCTACTGATGATGCAGAAGTTCAAGTGGAGAGAGAAAGATATAATTCTCTTTTTATAAATAAAAAATTTTTAGAGATGCCTGGAAATGTTCTTTTTACTGCTGAAATGGTATTGATGGCGAAAATAGCTGGATGGGATGTTGGAGTTGCTAAAGATTGTAAAGTTTTTAGAAAGACAATGAATACATTTGTAGAAAAAGAAGTTCACGGCATGATTGAAAGAATATTCTTGCCCGGACCTACAAAGGGAAAAGAATTTCATAGAGCTACAAGATTAATGCCCTTGTATGCGTGTGTGAATGGAAGAAAAGATAAATTAGCATATATATTTCAAATGTTAAATGTTTCTAAGCTTTGTAAAGGCACGCAAGGATTCGAATTGGATAATATAGGGCTGTCAGATGGAGAATTTCATTTCTGCGATGATCCAAGTAGTAGGTTTTATAATCTTCAGGCTTTTGACCCGCGAGGAGAATTAAGAGAGTATTTTACAAGGTTTAGTTGTAGTAAGATTTAAGTATAACTTTGGTTTTTATGTGACATGGTGAGGGAATGGGGACTAAAACAATCTGATTTGGGAAATATGGGAAGAATACCAAGAGGCACGCTTCCAAGAAAAAGAGAGCTTCAAAGAGCAACAGGAATGAAAATCAGAGAACCAGTTTCTGGCAAAATAAGAAGAAGAGTTTTAGAGAAAGCTAATTACAAATGCCAATGGAAACGTTGTAAAGTTAAATCTCCAATGCCTTTAGATGTTCATCATATGAATATGAAAAATTATGATAATAGACTTTCAAATTTCAAAGTTTTTTGTCCGACGCACCATAGAATGTGGCATCAAAAATATAAACTAAAAAAGGAAAAAAATATTTTAGGACTTGTTGCACGACAGAAGGTAATCAAGGTTAAACAAAAGAAGACAACGAAAAGGAAGAAGCTAAGGAATAATAATTATGGGATTAACGATATTTTAAGAATGTAAAATTTTGGTTCCAAATTATGAACTAGAAAAACCCTTTAGTTAACTATATAAAGAGAGGTTTTTCTAGTGAATTATAATTAACTGATTTTAGATTAAGAAACACGAGATTTGTTGCTTTCTATTTAAGTTATTTACCTGAAAAATGCAAAGAAATTTTAAGAAATTTAGTAGATTTAGCAGAGGGCCTGCACCAACAGTGCATTGTGCATGCGGGGGAGAAGCAAAGAAGAAAGTTAGAAGGAATTATCCCTTTGGGAAAGAATCCAAGTGCAGATATACAAAATACTACAAGTGCAGTGTTTGCCAGAAAAGACAGGGAAAGTCTGTTTGATTAGATAATTATATAAACGAATTATTTTAGAGATTGTTATGGCTTTTGAATTAAATGATTTAAAGAAAAAATATAAAGAGTATGAAGGCAAGTATAAACTGCCTAATTTTAGAGATCTCAATGAGGGGTTTGAAATAGAAAAGATAGACAAGGAGAGCGATTATTTACTTAAAATTATAAGAAAAGTAATGATGGATAGAGTTATAAATGCAATAGGATTTTTTGAAATGCTTCTTAATCCAGTGAATGCTCCTAGAATTTATATGCCTTTTATAAGGAATATAGAAGAAATTGAGAAAAAAGAAATTGAGAGAATATATGGAATATTTGCTGATTTAAGTTTGGAGGTTTTGGCGCTTGAAATTGGATACGATGAAAGAGCAGAGGCAGAAATGATAAAGCATATTTTTGATAAATGGCTTTTGATCAAGGATGATTTCAAAGCCCTGCTTGGAAGGATGAAAGTACCCCAAAAGGAAACTGTTAAGAGAGAAAAGAATTATTTTGGATGACCCAAAATAGAAATTATTTCGTCAATATTTATTTCCAGTAGTGAAACTGGCATTTTAACTCCAAAATCCTTTAATGTTGAGGGATGAACTTCTCCGATAAATCCTGTTTTTTCCCCGTTTATAGATATTTCAGCCGTTCTCCCCTCTATTAGGATTTCATTTCTTGATTCGGTTAGTTTGGAATTGATATTTAAAGGATGAAGCAGAGATTCTAAAATTTGTTTTATGATTGTGAAATTACCTGGCGCGAGGGCAATCATAAGATTTGTCTGTTCTTTCACAGATGTTTCAGATTTGGAGAAAACTTTTCCTATTTCAAATATTTTTTGAGGGTACTCATTGTCTTTATTTTCCGATAGAATTCTCAGTGCTGAAATATACAAATTTGGTCTGAGAATTTTATATTCCGTTTTTGCATTATCAACAGTAATTCTATCTTTTAATTTAATTTTATCTGCTTCTTCTTCTTTAATTAGATGATATGAAGAGACCTCAAGAAGATTAAGGCCGATGAGAATCTCAGCAATTTTGTTTTTTATTATTTCTTCTTTCGATTCTGAAGCGGAGGTGGCTACAGAGGGCAGTTCTGGAATAAGATTGTTGTATCCATATGCAATGGCTATATCTTCAATTATATCCACTTCATGCATTATGTCTGTACGCCAGGCAGGAATTGAAACATTTGGTTTTTTGTAATCATAACCCATTCTTGGTAGAAGCTTTTCCAGATCTTTTTCTTTCAAGTTTAATCCAAGGAGAGAATTTGCTTTATCAATGGAAATTTTTATTTTTCTTGCTGAGAGGTCGGGAGTGATTATCTTATTTTTTCCATATTGAAGATTCATTTGATAAACTTTTCCACCCATGTCTGCAAGAGTAGTTGTTATAATATTGAGCGTTTTCTTCAAAGATTCGAGATCATTACCCGAACATTCTATGAAAACATCTTTTGTCTCTTCAGTGACTTTGCCAGTTTCATGACTGTTTATTATTGGGGGCATGGAAAGAATATTATTTTTTGAATCAATAAATATGGGATATTCTGAATAGTTTTTAAGAAGGTGCGCATATGATTTTCCAGTCGGATGTTTATTCAATATTTCTTCTGCGTTCATTTTTTTGTTTGATTCTAGAGGTACGAAAATTATATCTTTAGGTTTTCTTGCTTCATATTTTATAGGGAGGGTTATTTTTTCAAGAGGATAAATGCCTATTGCAAGTTTTTTCCTATTTCTTCCTAATGTGGAATGAAGTTTCTCCTGCAAGTCAACTATCTCTTTTATTTTTTCATCATCAAAATTAAGATTCTTTACTATTGCGCATGCTGTAAAAGGTCTGACTTTGCTTACTGAAGAATCGACCATGACTTTGTAATTATCTTCTGGAGTATGTAGTCTATATTTTTTTAATCCAGTTTCTTTTCCAAGAAATGCCTTGAATGCTCTAAGAAATCCGTGCATTGAAAGGAGATCAGGTCTATTTGGATTTACTTCTATTATTATCTCCTCTTCTGAAATCGATTCAAGGCCTGTGCCGAATAAAGGTATTTTTTCTTCTATCACCTTTGTAAGCTTGATGTGCTTTTCAAATTCTTTTCTTGAAAATTTTGCGCTTGCCATTTTATTTGATCCAGGTTTTTTTGTTCCTTAGCTCCTTTATATCGTTTGAATACATCTCTCTTAGGTCTTTTATTTTATAGTAATCTGTAATTATTCTGTCGAAGCCCTGCCCCCAAGCAAGGACTGGGATTGGTTCTCCAAGCAAGGGAATTGTTACTTCTGGTCTTAGTACTCCTGCACCGCCCAGTTCAAGCCAAACTTTCTTTTCAGGATGGAAGACTGAAATCTCCACGCTTGGTTCAGTATATGGAAAGAAGCTGGGATTGAATCTTATCTTTTCAAATCCCATCTTTTTATAAAATTCTTTTAGATAGCCAAGCAAATGCCTCAATGTAAGATTTTTATCTATTACAATGCCTTCGGTTTGATAGAATTCAAATCCATGGCTCCAGTCTATTGTTTCATTTCTGAAACATTTACCTATTGCGAAATATTTTGCTGGTAGGTCTGACTTTTTTAGACTTGCGAGAGTTTGCGCTGATAAGCAAGTAGTGTGCGTCCTAAGGAGGACTTTTTTTGCTTCTTCCTCTTTCCAATAATAACTGTGGCCTGTGCTGTTGTCTACACCAGATTCGTGTGCTTTTTTAACTTTCTCTGTTAACTCTTTGTTTGGTAAGGCGCTTGAAGAGGAACTGATAAAGAAAGTATCGTGCATATCTCTTGCGGGATGATCTTGCGGTTGATACAATGCATCAAAGTTCCAAAATGAACTTACTACCATATTTCCAGTCATTTCCTTGAAGCCTAGGTCAAGCCAGATTCTTTTTGCATAATTTATAGCTTCGTTTACAAAATGTCTTTTCCCAGCATAAATTTTTGGAACTGGAGCATCAATATTATACTTTCTAAATTTTTTTCCGTTTTTCCAGTCTTTTATTAGTTCCGGAGTTATTTCTTCTATTAAATCTGATTTGATTTCTTTTCCTGCAAGCTCTTTTCCTAAATCTGTAAGTTTGAATGAAACGTCTGATTTATTTGATGTTTGTATTATCTCTTTTCTTTTCTGAAGTTCTGATAATGTTTGTTTTAAATCTGAAGGTATTGAAAATTCTTCTAATGGAAGCATTCCTATAAGATGCTCTTCAGGGAATTTTTTTATAAGTTCTTCTTTTGGTGCTATGAGGGAGAGTTTTCCATTGGATAATGAGAGGAAATTTTTTCTTTTTAGTATCCCTAAAGAAACTTTGAATTCATTTTCAGAAAGTCTTGAATTTTTTTTAGCTTCTTCAATAGATACATGGTTGTGTTGCTCTAAGGTAGTTATAAGGTTCCTTTCTGGAAGATGATTTTTTTTGTAATATATTCCATTGGTGCCGAGTTCTATTACTTCCCTTTTATCTATCTCTAATGAGATAAGGCCTTTTTGTTCCAATAACCTTAAAGCTCTGTTCACAGAAACAGAATCTAGGCCAGACTTTTGCTCAATCTTATCGATTTTTTCGTTTAGAAAAGGAATTATCTGTCTCTCTAGTGGTGAGAGTTTTTCTATTATTTCCTGCATCTTATCCATTGTGTTTTATAATATATACAGGTTAAAAAGATTTGTTTTTCAAATCTTTAATGTTTATTTCCTCAAAGAACTTCGTTCTTTGGGGCTCCAAGAGCTACACCCTCTTTAGAGCTTACGAAATTTCACATAAAAAGTTAGTGCTTTTGCAACCTGTTCAGTAGAAGCACCAAGTGATAGAAGAAATGCATTCGCATTTAACTTGTCCCTTACATTACATATGGCTAGATTAACTTTATATTTCCTGCATAATTTTATATTTTGCATTATTTTTTCTAAAACTACTGCTTTTTGCTTCTTTTCAAGAGATTTAACCTGCTGTAGATCTATTCCTATTGAGATGTTATTTTTTGAGGCTAGTCTGCATAAGACATGATTTAGACCGGAATCTACCTTTCTTAGAGAAGTTTTACCTGTATCTATTTCTGGTGAGAGAAGAATGTTAAATTTACCATATTCTAACATTTTTCTATTGAATTTTTCATCTTTGGCTTTTACTATCTTAATTTCCCCTTCTTTTTTAAGAAGATTTTTTGCTTTTGATATATCTGAGGTGTCTATTATCATTTTAATTTTTTATTGTTGTGCCTCTGAATTTTTCATTTTTTAGAAGACTTTCTAGATTCTTCAAATTTTGCCCTATTATATATGTTGGAATTTTATGTTTTCTTATGAGCTTTGCTGCTTTTTGGTCTAAAACAAAGTGTTCTCCTGGTTTAAACTTTATTTTATTTGCAACTTTGTCAAAATCTTTCCAAGAAATTGCCGAAATAAGTTGAGCATTTTTATTTTTTTTTGGGTCAGCTGTGTAGAGTCCAGAGACGTTTGTTATGTTGATAAAATCTGATTTAAGGTAGTTGGCTAGCTTAGCTGCTGTTGAATCCGAGGTAGATTTTGAAGCCCACCTTAATGCGCCACATATTGTAACATTGTTTTTCTTTAAATTGTCTTTTATATCTTTCATATTTTTTGGAAGAGAATCATTTGCTTCTTTTCCAAAGATTTGCATAAGGAAAAGTGCGTTCATTCTTGTTGCTCTTATCCCTGCTATTGAAAGTTCTTTTTCATTTTTTCCCTGTTTCTTTAAAATTTCTATATATTTTCTTGCTATTGTCCCCCCACCGCATACAATTGCAAATTTATGTGTTCTGTAAAATTTCTTAAGAGAATTCCTAAAGTTTTTAAGGAATAAATAATCAATTTTTTCTGGAACTATTATTGAACCGCCAAGGGAAATGATAAGGATTTTCATATACACTTCAGAAGCTTTAAGTTTATAAATATAAGTTGCATTAGTAGCCAATGATTAGAAGAGGGTTATGTTTCATGCTAGTATTTGTTGCCGTAATTTTTATGATTAATGCAGTACAAGCAGAAATAATTATTATAGATAATTTTCAAAGCACTTATCATTTAGGTGAAAGTATAAGGTCCAATGCTTTGATTGACAGCTCTGAAGACAGGTATGTGATCTTGGGGGCCTCTCTTTCATGTGGATCCTTTAAGATAAATTTCTTTAAGTCTGCTGAAAATCTTATTAAAAACCAGAATAAGACTGTTGATTTATCCAGCGTTCCTGTAAATAGAAAGATGCTTGGAATATGTAATTTAATGGTGAATGTTGAGGATTTTGAAGGGGGAGTTATAGAAGAAGAGAAGAGTCGGAATTTTATTATAACCGATAGTCTTGATGTAAATATTTCCCTTGATAAGAAAGAATATTTGCCTGGAGAGTTTATAATAGCGACAGGGTTTTTGAATGAAAGCGACTCTTATAATATTAGTATTTTTGTCAATAATAAACTTGTTACAAACAGAAGTTTTAATGGAAAGGATTTTGTGGAGAAATTAGAGACTAATAAAAGCTATAAGGGAGTACTAGAGGTTGAAATTATAGTGGAAGATGGATTTGGCAATAGGGGTGTGAAAAAAGCAAGCGGATTTGTTATGTCTATTCCAACTAGCTTAGATGTGAGCGGAGTGAATGGGAGTATTATGCCTGGAGAGTTCATAGTCGTAAAATCTGCAGTATATGATCAGGCAGGAGATTTTACTGGGGGAGATATTGTTGGAACAGTTAATGGGCCAGATAATTCTGTTGTAGATCAATTTAATTTCAGTTCAGGGGAACAGTATGTATTTCAGACGGGAAAGCTTACCCCTGCAGGAAAATATACAATCGATGTAACTAGTGGAGAACTAGAAAGTTATGCAAATTTTGTAGTTGCTGAAGTAAAAGATGCAGAGATAGGAGTTAGTGAAGGAAAACTTTATGTTGGCAATATAGGTAATGTGATATACAGCCAGAGAGGTTTTGTTGAGGCACAAGCTGGAGATTTAGTATATCAAATTCCAGTTGCGTTTGACTTGGGGATAGGAGGAAAGGTAGAAATAGATTTAGCTAAAGAGCTTCCGGGGCAAGTTTATAACATTAGTTTGGAGGGGAATAATAAAACTTTTACTTTCAATAATTCTTATATTGAAGACCAAAGGGTATTGACTAAGAAAATTTCCCAAGGAGTTAGCAGGATTACAGGAAATTCAGTTATAGAAACTGATAATCAGAAGAATTTCTTCTTCGTAGTTATGATTGCTTTGATTCTTTTAGGGGGCCTGATTTATTTTGCAAATAATAAGATGAAACTTAGGACTATAGGGGAATTCAAGGAGAAGGTGAATGTGCAGGATCAGCATATAGAAGGTTTGAATAAAGATCTGGTGCAAGAAAAGGAAAAAAGTATGAAGATAAAGGAGCTTTTTGCACAGTATGTTGATACTGATGTGTTAGAGCAACATGAAGAAACTCAAAGAAGAGGAACAGAGAAAAAAGAGATTAGTGTACTTTTTACAGATATAAGGGGATTCTCTGCACTGTTTGGGAAACTTGACGATTTAGAGATAACTGAAATGCTTAATCCTTACTTTAAGAGAAGCCATGAGATAATTGCAAGACATGGTGGAATGGTAAACAAATTTATAGGTGATTCAGTCATGGCATTGTTCAACGCTCCGAGAGTTCAGCCAGATCATTTAATGAAGGCTGTTAAAGCTGGACTTGATATTCAGAGAGAAATTGAAAAACTTAATGTCCAGCTGAAAGGAAAAGGAGTTGCGCCAATAAAAGTAGGTATAGGAATAGATTTTGGAAGTGCTGCTGTTGGACATTTAGGAGGGGCAGGAAAAATAGAATATACAGCGATAGGAATGCCTGTTAATCTGGCTTCAAGATTACAGTCTGTGGCAGTTGGAGGGCAGATACTTGTCAAGAAGGATGTTTATGAGAGGATAAAAGATAAGGTTATTGCTGAACCGATAGGAAAGAGGCAGTTCAAAAATATTTCAGGAGAGTTTGAAATTTATAGTGTAAAAGCCTTGAAGGAAGATGCTAATAGATTTAGAGGTTTCAATAGAGAAGAGCGAAAAGTTTAAATATGTGTAAATATGTGAATACACATAATGGTGAATATAACTTTATCTATTCCAGATGAGTTGCAAGGAGAATTAAGAAAATATGATGAAGTTAATTGGAGTGCAGTGATTAGAAAGCTTCTTGTTGAACACTTAGAGAGGATAAAGATGGTTGAGAAAATTGCCCAAAAGAGCAAATTGACAGAGAAAGATGCAAAAGAAATTGCAGATAAGATAGATAAATCAGTTGCTAAAAAACTCGGTTTATACGAAAAGAAATGAGATTTGTAATAGACAGCAATATTTTAATTTCCGCCATCATTAGAAATTCTACTACAAGAAAGATAGTAATGGAAAGTAATTTTAGTTTTTTCTATCCTAAAAAATCTTTAGAAGAGATTGATAAATACAAAGAATTAATCAAAGAAAAGTCTGGACTTAATGATGGAGAATATCAATTTTTAATAAATGGAATGTTAAATAAAGTAAATCTGGCAGATGATGATAAGATTGTGAAAAATATTTACGAAGCAAAAGAAATAATGGAAAATATCGATGATAAAGATGTTATCTTCATTTCTTTGGCACTTTATGTCAAGATGCTTGACAGAAAACCTAGTCTTAAAAGACGAGGTTGCATCTTGAACATCCTAACCTCAAGAATTTCCAATTCTTGATGGCATTCAAGGACTTACGTCCTTGATGACACGAGTGCTTGTCATAAACCATGTCCTTTAGGACATGGTAGCACATCGTGTTTTTGATTTAAAAGATAAAATAGATGGTATCTGGAGTGATGATAAAGATTTTGACAGGCAGAATAAAGTTAAGGTATGGAAGACTGGAGGGGTTTTAATAGAATTCAATAAATCTTAAATACTGATTAAATAGATTTATTTTGTGAATAAAAGAATAAACTTTGATTTTAGGAACATTCCAGATATAAGAAAATATCAATCATGTCCGAGAAGTGTGAAATATCATGGACTTGCTGTTCCTAATCCTTCTGTTGCTGTAAAAATGTATTCTATGTTTGAGAAGGGAAGACCATTTTTATCTGACGATGAAGAAAGAACGCTAAAAGGGAGTGTTGAAGAAATTTTATTGGGGGAGGGCAGGTTTTCTATTGAACCAAAGCTTGGAATAGGGTTTTCAATTGTCTCTGAAGATGTATTAAATATTTCAATGTGGGGGGGAGAGTATCCCAGCCTGATTAATCCAAACATATTTTCCTGGGATGAGAGAAAAGTATTTTTAATAAATTTGAAGAGGCAGAGAATTGAGGATGTTGGAGCCTATTGTGCCTGGGAGGTTGCTATCTTAGCACATGAAAGTGAAGCATGGAGAAGATTTTTGAGGTCTGCAAAAGAAGAGAAGGATATTAAAATATATCTAGCGGATATTTTTTCAGGAGAGATTTTAAGGTAGAAAGATTTAAATATGAGTACATATACTATGTATATGTATGGGAAGTATAAATATTGCAATAAAGAAAGAAGCATATGAATTCTTAAAATCTTTAAAAGGTAATGAGAGAAGTTTTTCTGATGTAATCTTAGAATTCAGGGAAAGTAAGAGATACAAAAGAGGGAGTAAGGAAGCTATATTAAGTTTTGCAGGAGTTTTGAAAAATAAAGGCATTGATTGGGAAGCGAGAAAAAGAATAATGAAAGAATTTAGAAATGAAGTTGAAGAAAGAATGGACGAAACTGCCAAATATATGGAGAAGTTAAGGAAAAAATGATAGGTATGGATACTTCTACTATTATAGATTTATTTAATGGCGATCCTAAATTAATTTACCTACTCAATAGTATTGATGAAGAGCTTTGTGTTAGTTTAATTAATTATCAAGAAATAATATTTGGCCTAAACCCAAAGGACGAGAACCATATTGAAGAATTAATGTATTATGATAATTTGTTTGATAACTATATAGTTTTTTCTTTAAGTAAGAAGGACTCTAAGAAGGCTAATGAAATTTATTGGTTATTGAATGAAAAAGGTATAGCAATAGGCAAATTTGATTGCATGATTGCCGGAATATTGCTTGAAAATGGGGTGAATAAATTAATTACCAAAAATGTAAAACATTTTTCCAAGATTCCAAATTTAAAGGTAATAAGTTATTGATAAGGAAATATGATAATCAGGAAGAGTTTATTGAAATTGCCATAGTGAATTGAGGTTGCTCTACTTAAAAATTTCCCCGTTTTCTAAACTCCAAAATAATAAATCAAGCTCATCTGCGGGGATATCTATTGAATAAGCATAATCAAGGAAAGTATTTTCTATTTCAAGATAGTTTTTCTTTCCTTTTATTTTTGTTTCTTTTATTAAGTTTAGATTGTAGAGATTTTTAAGGATGTGTCTGTCTAAAATTGCTATTTTATTATTTGAGAGACCTATATTTCTAAGGAAATGGCTCGCCTCTTTATACCCTAAACCATTAATATTTTCAGCTATCCAGTTTCTTAGTTGTTTTTTATCTTTTTTTTCAAGCATAGGTTTTAATTTATTCCATTCTGCATAGGAATTGGCTATCCTTCGCGCTTTAGTGTTATGAAACCTTGTCTTTTTTGATAAAATAGATTTGACTTTTTCTGCTTCTTTTAGGTCTATTTTCTTTAGTTGTTCTACGGCCTGCCAACAGCGTTGGGCATTACTTTGTGGTGTAAGGAGGCAAAAAAGAAATTCGTTAAAATACTCTTTTTTGGGAAGGTTTCTGAATTGATTTAATCTTAGTTTTATTTCTTTTTTTCTCTTTTCGTATTCCTTTTTTAGTGGAATCTGCATACGCTTTTTTGTAGAACAATCTTTATATATTCTCTTTATCTATTGGATCCAGGAAAAAGAGAGATTATGGTGCATAAGAGATACGTATGGAAGAATGGAATAAGGCATGGGCCATATTACTATGAATCTTATAGAGAAGATGGGGAAGTAAAGAAGAGATATTTGGGAAGTTTAAGCAATTCTAAGGGATATGCTTGGGCAGTAATTGCTTTAATAACAGTGGCTCTACTAGGTTTGATTATATATATGAATGCGGGCTCTACTGGAAAGGTAGTTTTGGACTTTGGAGATGATTTTAAAAGAGTAGATGTACTTGAAGGAACACTGCAGTTGAGTGTGAGAGAAGGCGAGTTGCTTCCGGGAGATACTGTTCTTAAAGTAGATTATGGCGGAGAGAGCAGAAATTTTCTTCTTGCTGAATTGGTCTCTTTTGTGCCTGTTGGAGGAAATTATTATGTTGAAGGGACAAGTATCTCTGGAATAGGGACTGGAATAGGATTTGCTGGACAGAAAATAATTTATCCAGAGGTTGATTTTAAGATTTTAATTTCTGAAGATAAAGAAAGTAGTTCTGGAGGAGGAACAGATGATAGGGGAAAATCTGAAGAAGCACGAGCAAATGCGCCAGGACAGCAAGATAATTCTGGATTGGAAAATGCGCCTGGGCAACAAGATGATGGCAGTGCACCAGGACAGGCAGATGCAAACGCAAACGCTGGAGGAAATTCAGAGAACGCTCAGGGAGAGCAAGCAAGCCCTGATGCAAGCAGTAATAGTAATGCAAATAGCAATGCAAATGGTAACGGAAATGCAAACGCTGGAGGAAATTCTGAAAGTGTGCAGGGCAGAGGAAGGGCGACAGGAAATTTAATTCTTGAAGCAGTTATAGCAGAGCAGGAACGGGCAGGATATGGCAAAGATGAGAGAATTGTTGAAGGAAGTGTTAGCAAAGATGACCCATTTACATATGAACTCGGGGAAAGGGAAAGTGCTTCTTTAATTTACGGGAGTGTAGAGATTGATGGAGAGAAAGTAAACGAAGGATTAATTTCTTTAAATAATGAAGACAATATGGTTAAGGTAACGACTGATTATGAAGTTGTTGAGGAAGGATTTGGTTCTGATTTTATTGGAGAAAATGAAAATAAGTTTACTATTAATCTTACTGCTTTAAGTATTAATCCAGGGCAGGGAGATTTCTCTATTTCTTTGATAAGAAATGATATAACTATTGTTAAACTTGACCAGGCAGGAGAGTTAACAACTCCTTTATCAAATCAGACTGAGAATTTGACTTTGTTGAATGACATTCCTAGTTTGAGAGTTGGAAAAGGAAAGAGTGTGGATGTTGACCTTTCCCAATACTTTTCAGGAGCACAGAATTATGAGCTGAATGTTTCAAGCAATATTTCTTTCTCTGTTTTAGGCAACATAATGACTATAACTCCAGACTCTGAATTTAGCGGGGCGAGACAAGCAAAGATAAGTGCTACAGCATTAGGAATAGGAAGTATTGAAAGCAACCAGTTTAATATTTTAGTAAGTGCGGGAAATATTGAAATCAAGACAGGAAGGTCTGAGATAAGATTGGGAGAGAAAGTAAGGTGGCAGAAAAACTTTACGACAGATACCGCAGATAACGTTACGATTGAATTACCTAAAGAAGCTGAAAATGTATTTGTTAAGAAAGTTGAGGATGATGGTAAGCAAACAGATATTATTACAGAAGTAGTGCCTGTAACGGCAAATGTAATAGAACAGGGATTGTTTAATAGTATACTTTCTTTCTTTATCAAGCCAAGTATAACTGGAAGAGCAGTTGATGATGTTTCTGCTGATACTTCCGCTGAAACTCCTACAGAAGTTCCTGCTGAAAATATAGGCTCCTATGAAATTGAAGTTGAGATAACTGATGAGGATTTGAGCGATGAAGCAGATAGCAGTCAAGAAGTAGTTGTTGAATATGAGACTGTTGCTCCTGAAGCGTTTGAAGTTGAAACTGGGGAGGATTCTGGAAAAGTAAAAGAAGTAGTAATAAGTGCTCCTGATGCGTTAGAATATACAGACGTATTATCATTTACAACCATTCCTGAAGTGCTTAAAGTTGGACAGGAAGGTCTTGTTAAAATAAAGTGGAAAGAGAATAATTCTTACATTCCCGCAGATATTTATGATATAGATGGAAATGAACTTCTTGATTATATAGAATGGATAACACCTCACCTGTCAAATCAAACATTTGAAATAATCTATATAACTAATGCACTGCATCTTGATGAAAATAAAACATTGATTGCGGATGTTTATGAGTATGTAAATGCAGAAGATGGAATTAATTACACAATTCCTGCAAACAATTATCTTCGTGTGACTTTTGAAAAGAACTTGACAAGCAGTAATGATATCACTATTTATGCAAGTTCAATAGGCGGAACAGTGGAAGTTTATGAAAAAGATTCTGGTGTTAAAATTGCTGATTTCGGAACTATTGGAGAGTATGGAAAGAAGCAGGTGATTCTTACTAATTTAGTTGGACAGCAAGATACTTTTGACCTTCTTGTGAAAAATGGAGAAGTAGTGTTTGATTATGTTGTTGACCCAAGTGTTACTGGGTGTGGGAATATTTCTGCTCCTGGAATATATACGTTAAGCCAATATATAAGTAGCTCCAATTCGTGTATGCAAATCAATGTTGGAGATGTTATACTTGAAGGACAAACTGGATATGGGATAGCTTATGGTTCTGGAGGATCTGGTGTCGGGGTTAAAATATTTAATGCTACGAACACAATATCTAATATTACTATAAGAAACATCCATATTAACAAGACAGGAACTACTAATACTGCTACAAGTAAAGGAATTCTTGTTGGGCAGGGAGCAAGCAATGTAACAATTGTTAATGTGTCTATAAATAATTTTGCTGAAGGACAAATCTATTATGGAATTCATGTTCATTTTGAATCTAGTAATGGGAGAAGAGCGCAGTCGGTTAACATAACAGGAAATACTATAGTTACTTCTGGTGCGAGCAACCAAGGCATTAATTTTGGCATTCATCTGGATCAAGCAGGAAATGATTCTATCATATTTGGGAATAATATTTCTACTACAGGAAATTCCACAAGTTTAGGCAATGATGGGATGAACATTGACAGAACTTACAGAGTCAGGATAGTAAACAACAATGTGACTTACTCAGGAGCAGGAACATCAGGAGGAACAGGAACGATGGGAATAAGGGTAGATAATGATGGTGGAGGCCACAATATTTCAAATAATCTTTTGAGACCAGGAACTTTAAAAAATACTGACAATAGAGGAATTTATATTTTTGCAGGATCAGGTTATTATTTGTATAATAATACTATTTTAGATTCTCCTGGAAATAGCATTGATATTTCTGGAGGAGATGCTGTTATTGAGAAAGGTTTAATCAATAATACCTCACTTAATGGCGCCGCAGTATTTATCTCTGGAAGTGCAAGTGTTACTTTGATTAATATTTCTATATTTAATACAACTTCTCCTTCATACGATATTAAGTCTTCAACGTCTGGAGTAGTTTCTTTGAAAGATATGTTTGACATAGGAAATTATTCTTTCTCTGGCAGTACTTCTACTTCAAGATTGAACGTGAATAATTCTATTTATGGAAGCATAAGATTTTTGCAAAATGTTAGTGCAGTGGGAACCAATTTTACACTTGATGTGGTGATAGCAAATAACAGTGCTTACATAAATGGGTCAAAAACTGAATTGAACAGGTCTGCAAATATAACATTATACGGAATAGGAGATAGAGGATATACAAGTCCAGTAATTTTGAGAGACGGGACAACTGCATGTAGTTCAACCACAAGTCCTGCTTGTTCGAACTTCACAGCACTAACGGCAACAAATGTAATATTTAATGTAAGTTCATGGAGTAATTATTCTATTGGTGAGGATCCTGCTTATCTTGTGTCATCCTGCAAGACTATCTCCTCTGCCGGAACTTATACTTTGACGCAGAATATTTCAAGTGCTAAGTCATGTATTACTATTTCTGCAAGCGATGTAGTTCTTGATGGTGCAGGTTACGAAATTACCTATGCACTGAGCAGTTCAGGAAATGGAACTCAAAGTTCAGGGTATAGCAATGTTACTATTCAAAATATTAAAATTACTAAGGGAGGCATAAATGGTCAGACTTATGCTGTTGCTTTTAGATCTATCGGGCAGGCTAGATTGTTGAATAGTATTCTTGTAGCTAGTGGCAATATTAATGAAGGAGTTCTTCTTTATCAACCAAATGCATTTACAATACTAAATAATTCAATTACAACTTCAGGGGCTAGTGGAAAAGGAATTTTAGTTCAATATACAAATACTCCGGGTACAATAACAAATAATTCTGTTGTAACTGAAGGCTCATCATCAGAAGCAATAAGTTTGAGACTTTCTAACTTTACGACCGTGACAAATAATTCAATTACAACGAAAGCGGCATTTTCTCCGGCATTTGAAATTTATACAACCAATTTCAATACTACTCTTGAGAAGAATTTCATAAACTCCACATCAGACTCTAGCATATGGTTTACGGACTCAATTACTCAATTCCCGGGATATCCACAAACTCTTTATGCAAATAATATCATTGATAATGGCTTTGCTCAGTTAGAATCTGATACCGCTGGTCAATTGGTTAGTGTTTATCTTAAAGACCAAAAGATAGCTAATTATTCTTTACTTTACGCGGGTATTAGAATGAAGGTTGAAAATAGTACGAACGGTTTAATTGATTTTCGTAGTGCTGTGAACGGAACTGGAGTAAATCTATTTGGGAATTCTACATCAGATATAGTGATAGGTAATAATAGTGTTTATGTGAATCCAAGTGTAGCTGGTATGGGTTTGAATAAATCTGCAAATATTACTCTGTACGGAATAGGAGACAGAGGATTTTCTAATATCGGAGTGTTGAGAAATGGAGTTTCATGCGGAACTATATGTTATAACTTTACTTCTTTGACTGCAACAAATGTAATATTTAATGTTTCAAGCTGGAGCACTTACTCTATAGGCAACGCTCCACTTTTGAGAAATGTCTCTCTTTCATCAGGATGGAATTTCTTTGCTGTTGAGGCGAATAGTTCTGTTGCGGGAAATAAGACGGTGGAATTAGTTGCGGGATGGAACTTAGTGGGCTATTCTTCAGATACTTCAATAGGACATACTGCTGTTACTTACAAGGATTCTGCGAGCAGTTTCTATCAGTTATCAAGTGCTGCGCAAAATAGCAAACTGCAGTATTACTTCCCATATTTCAATAATTCGATAGGAAAGAAGACATATGAAAATCTTGGACTTGACACAACTGGATTTTCAAGAGATGCGGCATATTGGGTGTATGCTCAGACACCTGGGAATATTACTTTCCCCGCCTCTTCTGGTTCTAATGAAACAGCTACTGTGAGTTGGGCTAGTTTGCAGTTTAATAATGGGACTGATACTGTTGATACTGTCGCTGCAACTGATAAAGATTGGATAGGTATATCAACTGATGGTTATGAAACTGTCATTAGAAAATGGAATCCTGTTGCGGAAGCATTTGAGGGAGTACCTTCTGATACAAACTTGGGTGCGTGGGATGGCTATATTATTTGGAGTAATACAGAAAATTTGACTATGATTGTAACAAGCTAATAGAAATATTTATATAGGGTTTTTGACACTCTCCAGTGATGAAAAAGAATAATAAAGAAGCATTGTCTTTGAGTAGAATGGGAAGTAAATCTCCTAGGTGTCTTGAGTCTTTATTTCTAGCTGGTGCTTTGGCTTTACCTGCTTATGGAAATACTTTTATTAGGGTTACTACTACAGATAATAATACTTCCAATGATATAGGTGGTGGCGTTACGCTTTTGCAGAATAAACCTGGTGCTGGTAATTCAGCGAGAGATGGTCTTGATGGCGGAGATACAGTGCTTGTGGAGGGGATGGTTGGTAGCTCCCCTAGTATCAATAGAGCAATAAAAAGTTATACGTTACTTGTTTCTGGAGAAAAGCTTGAAGCTGACACAAGACCTACATTAAGTATTTTAAATTTTGATGGAAAATTGTTTTACGATGCTAAAACGGACGTGACTGAAAATCTTAGTTTGAGTGGGGCTAGCTTAAACATAGACTTTCATAATGGGGCATCTAACGTATACGAGACAAACATGGACTATACAATTAGTGTAAGTATTCCTGGGCAGTTTACTCAAGATGGAAATGCTTGGAGTACAAATTTACTATTAAATCCAACTCAAATGAATATTATTCCATTTCCTGGTTTGACAAATATAGTAAAGGGAAGCGATAATTATTTTGGAACTTTTGCTGTTTCAAGGCAATTGAAAAATGTGGCACCAGTCGCAACAGGATATGCAACAAACGCTGTTGAAGATACTAATTTAGTTGTTGATTTAAGCGATAGGGGAACTGATGCTAATGGAGATAGTTTAACAGCGAGGATATTGAGTACTAATAATGTGTTCTTGACTTCTATTGGCAGTAATAGATTTAATGCAAGTTTTCCTCTTGATTTCAATGGAAATGCTGGTTTCACTTATGATTTTTCCGATGGAAAAACAAATTCTAATGTTGCAAATGGAACGATAGGTGTTGCTAGCGTTATTGATGCACCATCAGGAATGACATTAAGCAGGACGAACATAAATGAGAATATGCCTACAAATAGTTTAATCGGGTATCTTACTCCTCAAGGAGTTGATCCTTCTACTTTCAATTTGCTTTCTGGACAGGGAGATAACGATATGTTTGCTTTACAAAATGGGACAAATCTTGTAAGCAGTGTTGGATTTAATTATGAAGGTAAAAGCAATCTTGTTGCTGTTGTTGAAGCAAGAAACTCTGGGGGAGCTATTACAAGTCAATATGATGTTAAAGTTGGGGATGTTAATGAAGTTGGAACAGGAGTTGGTTTAGATAATCTTCTTGTGGCAGAAAATAGTCCTGCTGGAAGTGTTGTTGGTAATCTATCTACGTCTGGAGACCCAGATGCTAATGAAACTCATATTTATAGTTTTGTTTCTGGAGTTAATAATAATCCTGATTTTGTTATAACTAATGGAGTGCTAAAAAGTTCTAGGACATTCAATTACGAGGCTGAAAGTTCAAAAGTAGTTGATGTAAGGTCTACAGATAAGGTAGGAAATACAATTGATAGAAGATTTACAATTGGAATTGATGATGTTGCAGAAGCACCTTCGAATATTTTATTGAGTAGGCAAGATATTGATGAGAATTTACCTGCTGGAAGCGAGATAGGAACAATTGGAGTTGTTGACGAAGATGGAAATACAAACCATTCAATTTATCTTGTTCCTGGAGCAGGAGATAATAATCTATTGAGTATTACTAATGGAAATAGACTTGTAACTGCTGGAACATTTAATTATGAAGTTAAGCCAAGTTTAACGGCAGTTATAGGCGCAAGTGATTCTGCTGGTGCGAGAACAAACAGCTTTTTGGTAGGTGTAAATGATAGAAATGACAGACCAAATGCTTTTGGATATACAAATAGTGTGCCTGAAGATGCTACTCTTGATTTGACTTTGCTTGGCACAGACGAAGATCAAGCAGATCAAGGGAATTTGGTTGCAAGAATATTGGCCAATAACTCTCCTGCTACACTTACTCATTTATCTGGAAATACATACAGACTGAGAGCTCCCGCAGATTGGAATGGTTTAGTAGAGTTTGATTATGATTTTTCCGATGGAAAAACAAATTCTGCTCCCGCCAACGCAAGAGTTGCATTTACGCCTGTTCCAGATAATCCTCTCTTGACAATTGCAGAGGGGTTTGCTAGAACTGAAGATTCAGGGAATCAAGAGTTGCTTTATACAGTATTCGATCCGGATTTGACTGCTACTAATCTTGTGGCAAGAGTTAAGAATGGGCAGGGAAGTGTTAGCGTTGATACAGTGAATGGAAAGTTGGTTTATAGTCATCCAACAAATTGGAATGGGGATGTTGAACTGGAAGTTGATGCTACCGACGAAAATTTAGGATTTACGAGAAAAAGCGTTTATGGAACGATAGTCTCTACTCCTGATCCTACTTTGATAACACTTGCTCCTAGTTCGCCAGTTAAAGGGTATTGGACAAATTCTGTGCCTTTTGAGTTTGATGTTACAGATGCAGATGGAAGGGCAATAACTAATAATGTTGTTGGACAAAATGGAGTTGTAAGCTATTTGGGAAGAACTGGCAATAAGGAGAGATTTGAATTTAGGGCAAATAGTGGAGTTTTAGGATTGCAGAGAGTTACTGCTGATTTTGGAGATGGTTATGGAAGTAGTGCTAATGCTAACTTTGATGTGGATGTTGTTGCGTATCCTGGAAGTTTGATGAATAGAATAGAAAGTGGGAGAGATGGAACTGTGAATTTGATTGTTGAAAATGTGCCTACTGGATTGCCTGCTGATAAGTTGAAATTGGAGTATAAACTTGGATTGGATGCAGGGGGATGGCAAAGATATGACGCTGTTCCTGTTGCTGATGGTGAAAATAGATACAGGTTTAATGGCGTTCCGATAAATGGAGATGCTTCTAAGTTTTACAGGACAGTTGTTGTAGAGTGAATAAATCGCTAAAAGATAATTTTTTAAACTTAAATGCTTCATGTAAACTATGGAAAATGTAAATGTAAAAGGAGACCTGAGGAGGCTGATTAAAGATGTAGCCCAGATTAAGGAGATGCTTATAGCTGAAAAAGAGAAAAGAGAGATGGAAGAAATGGAATTGACGGATTGGGCAAAAAATGAATTGGGGGAAGCGAGAGAGAGACCGAAATCGTCTTATGTTTCAATGGAAGATGTTAAGAGGAAAATCCTAGCTAAAAAATGAGCTATTCTGTAAAATTTGATAAAAATGCTTCTGGTTTTTTAGAAAAATTAGAGGTTAAAGAGTCATTAAGGATAATAAATAAGCTTGAAAATGTCAAAGAAAACCCCTTCCATTATTTAGAGCATTATGAAGGGGAATATTATAAGCTAAGAGTTGGAGATTATAGGTTATTGATAGATATAGATTTTGAAGAGAAAATATTGTGGGTTAGAATCTTGGATAAAAGAGGTAGAATTTACAAAAGGTAACTTATTTACTCCTGTGCCATTTAATTTTAGCTCTTTCTAAAGCTTCTTTGACAGGAATAAATCTTCCATTAGTCATCAATAATTCATTTATTTTCTCCTTCAATTCAGGTTTTATTGCTGTTGTTTTATTCCTCATTGCTTGTTCACATTGTTTTATTATAAGTATCTTTTGGTTTTCTGATTTTTAGTAGATAACCGAATATAAGTTATTTCCATCATTTTCAATAGTTATATTCGGTGATGAGAAGCTATTTAAATGATTAAAGACTATTTTTGAGAACTTTAAAGAGGGAATTATGGTTCAAAAACTTAGTAAAAACTGGTTGGTTTTTTATACTGTTTTGTCAGCAGTTTTGCTTGTTCCCCTTGTATCCACAATTGTGCTGGACTTAAGTGTTAATACTAATTTTGCTGGGTTGAATTCACAGTTTAGAACGATTTATAATGAATCTGCGCACAATGGAGCAGATGGTTTTGATGTTCCTGCTTCAAGAAGCCCGAGTAATTATTCTCAATTTTATTCTAAGATTTGCACTGCAGGTGCGAATTGTAGCGTTTCTGTTGATGCTTGGAATGTTACTCAAAGATTTAGACAATTGAATCTTAGCTATCTCGCCTCGCCGAATCAGACTGGAGGATATCTTAATCTCACCTGGACTTTTACAAATACAAGCTATAACGCATTTTTGCATGACTTTGGAAGCGATTCAAGTTATGCTACTGAAAATATTTCTGAAATTGATATGGCGTTGAATAAATCTTATAATAGAAGTATTGGCTCTACAGGATATAGATATTTTACTTTGACAGTTTACAACCTTACTTACGATTTAATCGCGCCTTACATAAACTATTCTATGGAAACTGAAACATCTGGAATATTCAGACCAAGAAGCGATGTGGTCATTAATGTAACTGCAACAGATACGAATCTTGCAAATATTACAATTAATCTTTATTATTCCAATAGCACTTTGCTGAATAGAACTGTTGTTACAAGCTCTCCTCATTATGTTAATATAACTGGATTAGCAGATGGAATTTACTTCTATAACGCAAGCGCAGAGGACGCGTCTTGGAATAGAAATTATACGGTAACAAGGAATATAACTCTGGATAATATAGTTCCAGATGTTAATGTAACTTTCCCTGTAAATGGAACAGTTTACAGTAGTATAGATTTGCCTTTAGTGTTCAATATAACATTAAATGAAAATGGAGGATTTGCACAA
>JBBSYL010000010.1:0-72869 GCA_038045265.1 Nanobdellota archaeon
ACTGCTGCACCCCGTAGGGCTGGGAGTAGTGTCTCAGACTCCCTCTCAGGGCTTCCTCGCTAAAGGCCCTTACGGATCATTGGCTTGGTGGGCCATTACCCCGCCAACAACCTAATCCGCCGCAGCCCCATCCTAGCGCAAGCTTTCGACGATAAATCATTCCAGAAATCATCGTCTATCCGTTATTAGCCTCAGTTTCCCGAGGTTATCACAGGCTCTAGGGCAGGTTAGCTACGTGTTACTGAGCAGTTCGCGTTTCTCCAATTCTTGCGAAAAAAAGAAATCACTTGCATGTCTAAGTGCCAACCAGATAGCCGCAGCCGCCAGCAGGATAAACTGGATTTACAATTTTAAAAAATTGTCTCGTTACATGATTTAAGAGAAATGTAACTACACTCAATATCCTCCGATACGGCTTTGAACTATTTGTTGTATAAAAGTAAACAAATTATTAAAAAATAAACAGAAGGTATGCTATTATCTGTAAATTAATTAATAATTTTATTTGAGAAGTATAACTATATTCGCATACCTCATACCTTAATATGCGATTTCGCGAGATGACTCTGTACTAAAACAGATTTCCCGACGATGGACATTAAGGCACTCATTAAAGTTAACATCGTAAGCAAGAAAATGATATTCGGGTGATTTATAAAGCTTGTGGTGAAATGCGAAGAAAAATTATCTCAATTTTTGTTCGAGCTTTTTATATCCTAAATATATCAACAAGATTAAAACAATTCCTACTGCAATCAATTTAAAATATTTATTAAGTGTTGTCCAATAATCTGTTGTATAGGCTAGAGACCATAGAACTATTAAGACTCCTCCGCCCATAATTCCAGAACCGATGCCTTCCATATTCCAAAAAAATGACCCTGCGATTATAGAAAGAATTGCAATAACTATTAAAATATAAAAACTATTTCTAGAATGTTTATAATTATCTGATGTAATTTCTTTGGATTCTACACATTTCTGCTGATCTTCCTGACATTTCTGATATTCTGAAGAGGCGTAAACTTGATTATAACAACTTTGATTATAGGATGGTTCCCGTGGTTTTTCCGGCGCTCCAAGATCAGAAGTGGAAACATTTGTGTAGCATTTATTCACCATATTTTCACATCCATATTGCGCGTAGCATTCTGAAGAGTCCACATAACCATAGGATGGCTTTTCATAGACAACGTATAAACCATATGAAAAGAAAACTGTAAGCAAGACAGCTATCCCAATTGCTAAGAATGTTTTTGCTAAACTCATACCTGCTATAAGAAGACGAGTTATTTAAATGTTATTTAATAATCAGTATAATAATTCTTAAATAATCTCATCAAACTTAAAAATTAGATGAATGAAGAGAAAAAATCTTGGAGCGATTATGAACAGAACGATAAAGATAGAGAAGCACAGAAACAATTAGAATTTCATTTAAAATATGCAATGATAGTTATGCCTAATCTTTTAGCCCTTCCAAGAATTAATCTTCCAAAATTGGATATATTTGTTCGTCCAATATTTTTTCCTTTCTTGATTTTAAATGAAATAGATAGAGAAGGTACAATATTAATTGAGTACTCTCAGGGCGAAGATGAGTTATGCCGATTTGAGTTAGCTCATGAAATAGGACATTTTTTCCATATGAATATTGCAAATGCACATCCTCCGGAAAGAAAAGGCAGGATAACTGAGAGAAAATACAGAATTCACAACTTCTATGAGTTTGGTGCTGAAATGTTTGCTCTTAGATATATAGAACATTTAGGAAATCTTGAGAGGTATTTACAAATAGATGAAGAATCGCATACAAAAAATTCCAGGCCTGGAAGTTCTCCTGATGTATATAGGAAAACAAGTCTATTCTATTTGTCTTTGTCTCTAGCCGA
Organism: Nanobdellota archaeon; assembly: GCA_038045265.1. Lineage (GTDB taxonomy): Archaea > Nanobdellota > Nanobdellia > Pacearchaeales > GW2011-AR1 > SICV01. The sequence goes on from JBBSYL010000010.1 coordinate 1,893, forward strand.
GAGAAATGGTATAACAAGATGGGCAATAACTGAGGACTACGAAGGATACAAAAAAGATATGGGAAAACATCCTCTTGCAAAACAAATTAGAGATATCGTTAATGATTAATTTATAGTCTAAAATTATACTTAGCTACATGAAGCTGTGAGTTAATTATTACATTCTGCTGTTTGCTCCATTCTTTATCAGATGTTGATTTCATATATTTAACCCAGAATTTTATAAAATTCCTTCTATCCTCTTCATTTGTTTCTCCAGGCTTCATAAAAATTCTTTTATTTTTTTCCATATCCATGTTTTCTCTTCCTTTCTTCAATGAGCAATTTGTATTTATTAATCTTGCTAAAGTCTATCTTATCTTTGAAGTATTCTTCTATATGCAAAGCATCTTCCTCATCTTTCTTTGAACCTAGATAGTAGTTTTTGAAAGCTATGTGTCTCTCTAGAGAAGATATTTTTATGTCTCCTATAGAAAGCTCTACTGTAATAAAATCGCTAAATGCTTCTTCATCCAATTTGTCCTTTGGAAACTTGACTTCAAAATTTGGGGCATAAGTGTTAATTTTTGCAAATCTTATAGCCAGTTTATCGGTTAAATAGCTATATATTTCATTATCTTTTTCCGCATTCAAACACCAAAAATTGCTTTCTTTCAATTCTTTGTGAAGACTTGATAGCTCCTCCTTAGAAAGAGGTTTAATAAAAACATCAATATCTTCTGTGGATCTTGTTCTTCCAAGCAAAATTGATACATATCCAGAGATTACAACATATTCTGTATATTTTTCAAGTATTCTTAAAAATTCAACTGCAAATATGTCAAGTTCGCTTGGTATCCTATCAAGAATAATCTTATTGTTTTTTAATTCCATATAGTTTAAAGTCATTGGCAATATAAATAATCTTCTGACTATTGTTCGATAGAAACAAATGTCATTTAGGCGGAACAAGATTATCCCAGCCATCAATGAAATCTTGAATAGGTGGAACATCTACATGCAATTTTCTTTTTTCTACATATAATTTTGTAAGAAGATAGAAAATAATTCCAAGAGATTTTGCAGATTTATTATTTCCAGGAATTATTTGTGATATTCCTGCAGTGAAATTGTTTGTGTCACATACAGATAAAACATCTACTCCAATTCTATTTGCGTCCTGTAATGCGTTCTTATCAAGCCAAGAATCGCAGATAAATATTAAATTTGCTTCTGTAAAGTTTTCAAGATTTGTATTTGTAAGTATTCCTGAAGGATATTTCTTTGTGAAAACTCTTACTCCTGTAACTTCAGCGAATTTGTTTACTGCCTTCCAGCCAGCTTCTCTTTTACATATAAGAATAATTTCTTCTGGAGAAAACTTTGCAAGGTATTCTGCTCCTTCCTTTAATTTATCATCTAATAAAGCAGTATTGAAAACTGCAAGACCATCAGCTCTTCTTCTATAAACGTATTTTCTCATGTCTGGAGTAATAACTCTTGTTCCCAAATGGATTGATGATTTTAGATAATCTTCTATTGGAACTAATGTGTCTTTCTTCTCATCCTCTTCTGACCTGACCTTTTTCTTTAAATCTATATCTTTTGTTCCTTCTACTTTTCCCTCTAGTTTCTTTGCCTTTTCAAGAAGTTTTGCAAGTTTTGCTTTTCTATCGTCTCCAGCAGACTTATCTTTATCTGTTTTCTTCACCTTCTTTTCTTTGCCCTCAATGAATTCTTCTACTTCCTTCTCTAATTTTTTCGCACCCTTCTCTACCTTTTCAACCATTTCTTCAGCATCTTTCTCTATTTCTTTAACAGCATGTTCTACTACATGCTCTGCTTTCTCAAGGAAAGATTCTTTCTTCTTTGTTGTTTTTTTGTTCTCTGCCATTTTTTCTTGTCCTATGTAATTTTTATATAAACAGCGCAGGGGTTTTGTCCAAGTTGTTTCAGTTGGTACCTGCTAATATCTAAAGTGATGAAGAAAGGGGTTTTTAAAGATTTGGATTACTGCTAAATTAAATTTTATCCATATCTGTCTTCGTAGAAACTTGTTGCACCATAACATGATAATCTTCCTAAAGCATCGTCTCTATCCACGCCATTCTCTCCTTCAAGGGATTTTCCTCCAAATCTTATATCGCTTGCTAATTTGTCTAATTTCTTTTTATCACCCTCTGCTAATAATCTCCTTACTTCTTCTGTATCTACCATTATTTTCCTGCAGAACTTTAGTTTAAAAATCTTCCTCACCCATAACTAAACCCTGCAATCTTAAATTCAACTTCCGCGAGGTTGCCGTAATCACGCACTCCAGATGTTTGTACAAATCTGACATATCTGGCTACTGCGATTTCTGGAAGCTTTTGTGTGATTATTCTTGGATATGTTACTTGAAAGTCTTTCATTAGTGTGTCCCAGTCTTTTCTATTGTTGGATATTTCGATGTCCATGATTAATGGGACATCGAACTTACTGAAATACATGTCAAGAGATTTTATGCATTTCTGATTTCCTAGATCGAATTCAATCCATCTCGGATATGATTCATCTGCGTCTCCAAACCAATTACTTGAAAGGTTTTTATCAATTGCGTTTCTTGCAGGGAAATCTAAATCCTGGGAACTTGCTGTTGCAGAAATTGGAGATTCGAGAGAATAATCTCCGCATGAAACTGCAAGATTAGACATACCCGCTATTCCTCCTGACTTTTCATTTTCTGAGACTCCTGCAAAGAAAGGAGTTCCAGGAGGAGTCGTTGTGCCTCCACCGCCTCCCGAAGGAGAAGTACATACTCCTTCAGAACATGAGTATTCACAGGAGAATTCATCTTTTATGCTTACATTATTATTACAGTAATATTCATATAAGATTTTGTCTGTAAAGCAGGAGTCTGTGAAGTTAAGTTTTGTTCCTGTAGCAAATGTCTGGACTACTTTTCCTTTTGCGAAGTAATTTTTGCCTGAGTCTGAATCTACACATGAAGCAGTATAAGTTTTCTTGGTTTCATTTTTACTAGTTTCGTTTTTACTTGTGCTATTTACTGGGGGCTCTATTGGAGGTTCATCTCCACCATCCCCATATCCGTAACCGAGATTTTGAAAATTGAGGGAGACATGTCCGGTTGGTTTTGAAAGTGTTACTTGCAGTATTATAGCTACTATAAGAATAGCAACTAGCAGAAGAATTGTATAAATTTCTCTTTTATTCATTTATTATTCCCTCCGGAAAGTCCGCAATATTTAACCTAATTTCTGCAAGAGTTCCAAATTCTCTCTTACCCGAAGTTTCGTAAAGTCTTATATATCTTGCTAGAACAGTATCGGGCAATTCTACTCCTATTGTAGTAATATTCTCAAGCACTAGATCTTTCTGAAGGGTCTTCCATCTCACATTATCATTTGAAACCTGCAAATCCAGACTTAATGGAAGATCTCTTTTGAATACATATAGATCTGCTTCCCTTATACATTTTCTCTCTCCTAAATCGAAGGCAATCCATTTAGGATAGGATTCTGATAACTCTCCAAACCAGTGAGTGTTTGCATCAAAGTCTAAAGTATCTAATGCTGAAAAGTTTCCATAATCGCTAGAAGCAAAAGCATTTTTTGGAGTGGAAAATTTGTATTCTCCGCAGAATAGGGCTAAATCCTTTGCAATTAAAACTGAAATTTCCTCTTCTTGTGTTAAACAAATACCTTCAAAACATCCAAATTCACAATTTATCTGATTGGCAATGGAATTTTTGTCTTCACAGGAGTATTCCTGCAATCTTCCTGAGTCAAGACAGCTATCTGAAAAGAATTCAGTCTTGCCTGAATTATATATTATTTTAACATTCCCTTGGGAAAAATAATCTTTTCCTGAATCTGAATCTGTGCAAGATTTAGGAGAATCTTCTCCTTTTGATATTATTCTGCTACCGTTAAGGTAAATCCCTAGAACTATCAACAGAATAACTATCGCAGAGAGTGTGTAAATAAATGTTTTTTTAAATCTTTTAAAGTTTAATGGGCTTTTTCTCTCACTTTTCTTTACTGCATGAACCCTCTTTTTCATTAGTGAAAAAATGGGAAAGTAATATATAAAGATGCCGAAAAGATGTATAAAGAAAATTAATTTTCTTCGCTACTTGCTTGATCAGCTACTTCTGTGTCTGTTTCTTCTTCATTTGCAACAAGACCAAGTTGTTCAGCGTCTTCTGCAATTTCTTTTTCTACTTCTTTTTCCTTGGCTTCTAATTCCTCATCTGAAACTTTTTCTTCTTTAACTGCTATTAATTTCTCTTTTCTTTTTCTTGGCATAGGTCTGCTTATTGTTATTGGTAAGGTGTTTTTATTGAACTCAAGCTCTGCTATTTTGAGAGAGTCATATCTCAACTTCTCCATCTCTTCTTTTGAAATCTTAAGAAGCAATGGTGCATCCATAGCTATCTGCAAAGCACGAGCTCCAATGATTCTTGCTATTTCGTATTTTGTGAATTGGTGTTCCATAGTGAATAGGATTTACAAAAACTTTTTAAGTCTTTCGTTAAGCTCTTTGTACTTTTCAGGGAGTATAGACATCATTTTCTCTATCTCTTCTTGAGTGAATGGTACTGGGCCTGTTTTTTGGCAGGAGTTTATCATTAGCTTTCCTGACCAGTGTGAAAGACCAAAATTAATTTTTACATCTGTGCTCTCAGCTTCCTCTCTTGTAGGGTCAAGGAAAATAGCATCTCCAAGCTTGTAGAATGTAATTGAAAGGGGCAAGCAGTCCTTTAGAACAGGGATTTGTTTTTTTGTTCTATTCTTGTAATCCGACACTCCTGATTCTTTTATACCCGGTATATTTGCATTCCTTATTGCTGCTGTCGCTGCAATGCATGCGGCATCAATTAAATTTCCATCGTCATTAATTGGATAAAGGTCTACCATAACTGTCCAGACTTTTTCTCCAGGTGTGACAACAAGTTCTTTAAGATTTATCATTCCCGACTCTCTGATTGCTCTATCAACTAATCTTGGAAGTTCTATCCCATCAAATTTTGGAGGGCCTTGCTCAAATCTTGGAGAAGCTAAAGGCAATAATTCTGCAGAAACCATAAGATTTCCTTTATCTGGTGAATCTGGATAAGGTGCATCAAGAACCATTTTTACGCCTGCAATAACTTCAGTTTTTCCAAGCTTGACTCTTGCTGAACCTTCTGCTTTATTCGAGACATCGAAACTTACCTCAAATTTTCTAAATTCATCTATCTTCCTTCCGTCAAATCTTTTTCCTTCTGAAAGAAGCTTTCTCATGTGATCTACAGTTATATTTGATGCGTCCATTGAACTCATTGTCCTGCTACCTCCTTAAGAGCTTTTTTCTGTTCTTCATAAACTTCATTACATGCTTTATTGGCAAGTACAAGAGCTTCCTTTATTCTCTGTGGGGGAATCTTTCCATCTAATTGAAGAAGAGTAAACTGGTCTGTGTCTGCAATTTTTGCAACAGGTATATCTGATGGTCCTTCTCCACCTTCAAAATCCTCTTCTGCTTTTGTTAGGTCAACAACTAATTCCTCATCCTGCTTACCTATAGCAACAGAGCATATTAGACTTCTCATAGGTATTCCAGCGTGTGCTAGAGCCATTGAAGCAGCATTTATTCCTGCTGTTCTTGTTCCTGCATCGGCTTGAGTTATGTAAACTTGAACGTCTATTACTGTATTTGGAAACTCTTTCAAATCTAAGACAGGCATCAAAGCGTGCTCAATCATCTTTGAAATTTCTTGAGATCTTCTGCTTGGTCCAGGTCTCTTCCTGTCATCTACTGAGAAAGACATCAAGTCATAATTAACTCTCAAAATAGCAGTTTCTGGATTCTGCATGTGTTGTGGATGCAAAAGTCTAGGACCATAAACTGCTGCAATTGCAATTGTGTCTCCGAATGCAAACATTGCAGAACCATCAGCATTAGGAATTATTCCTACTTTTGCTTTAATTTCTCTGAGCTCATCCACTTTTCTTCCGTCCTTTCTTTTGAATGTCATCAGGATAACATCTCCTCGACTTTTTCTGTCAAACCATCAACTGAGACATTTTCTGAAATGAATTCAATTATTTTTCTTGCCTTTATCTCTTCTTCTGAAGTGTTGCCTTTTATCCAAACCCAGCCATTCTGGCCAATTGTAATATTGCATTGCGTCTTTTCTTTAATCATACCAACCATGCTTCCTTCTCTGCCTATTACTCTTGGAACGGTGTTTGGGCCTATTCTAAATATGAATCCATGCTCTAATTTTCCTAGTCCTCTTGATTTTATTGATAGATCTATTCCCCTCTTATTAATTGCCCAGATCTTTGCGACTATTGTGTCTCCAATATCTAAAAATTGAGTCATTTCGCTTTTGTTTATGAAGTGGGGGCATTCTTCTATAGGTAAAAATGCAGATGATGCATAATCAATATCTAAAACCCAGCCATTAAATGTAACATTGGTAACTCTGCCTATTACAACATTATTCCTTCTTGGAATGAATGCTCCAGTTATAGCAATTACTTTTATTACTCTTCCAGCTTCCTCCGCTAGACCGAATCTTGAAGCAACAATTTCATTTCCTATACGCCTCGCACCTTCGCTTGGTAAGTAATCTTCTCCAGAAGCAATGATCTCTCCAGGTACAACTATTTTTCTCTTTTTCTGAACTGATTCAGATAATTCAACATTTTGTTCTTGGGCTTCGTGTGCCTCTGATAATTTTCTTTCCATCATTTTAAACAGACAAGAAGTAATGATAATTTTCCCTTGTCTCTAATCTTTAAAACTTAGACAAATATTGGTTTATAAAGGTTTTGTTTCAAAACCTTTAAGTTTCATTTCTCACGAAACTTCAACTATAAAGCTTTCAGAGAAAGCTTTAACATTCACTTCTTACGAAGTTTCATGTATAAAGGTTTTGATTTAGGATAATAAACCAATATTTGACCTATCTTCTCTTTATCTTCTTTAAATTTCTAGCCAGGATGGCCTTTCTTTCCATTAATCTTGTGACTTTAATTATTCGTTTACCGGATTTACTTGGATTTCTTATTGTCTCTCCCGCTTTTGCTTTGATTATTTTACTTATTAATGTAAGGGGTATATTTTCTCCCAACTTTATACTGAGCATTTTATGTAAGCTTCCTTTTCTGTTCTTTCTAATTGCTTTTTGAATCCAGAGTTTTTTCATTGCCTGTCAAAGAATTAAAGACTTTTATATTTTTTGAGATTAAGATTTCTCTGCGAGATCTTGGCTCTGAACTGCTCCATGAGTTATCTTGTTAAGCTTGTCATAAAAATCTATCTGCATTCCTGCAGGAATATTTAGAATACACTCCAATGCGCCATTTGCCAACCAGTCTTCTGACTCTTTATAATCTTTCAAAAGAGAATAAGTCTGAGCAGTATATTGGGCAGGGATTGTAATTTTTATTCTTTTCAAATCTATTTTTATTGGAATTACTTTTTGTAAACTCTGAACTATTCCAGAAATCTGCTGTTCAGCAGGTTTATTGTCTATGTTAATGTGGGCTTCTTTTAATGCTCTCTGAATTCTTTCTTCTGTGTAAGGTCTGCCGTGTTGGTCTGAGCAGTTTTTTATTAATATGGTTATTACTTGTTTTATTTTTGCTTCTCTTTCTGAATCTCTGAATTCTTGGGTTTTCTGAACTTCCCCTTTAGTAATTATGCGTTTTGCTATTTCATAAAAATCTGTTGTATTAAATGAATTTTCCAATTCTGCGTTTGATGCAACCATGCCTTTATTTACATCTGTAAAAACTTTTGGAACATCTACTGCGGACATAATATCTCCCTTCCCTTCTCTAACTTTTAATGCTGCATCTAAATCTACATGGATTTCAAAATGCTTTCCATTTACCTTTATTCTTGCAACAACTTTTGCCATACCATAAAAATAAGATAGACTTATTTAAAGATTTGTATGGCCAATCTTTATCTCTTTCTCTATAGCGGAAAATACTTCTTTATTCGAGAAAGTGAATTTTTTCAGATTTTTTTCATATAATGGAATTTTTGAAACGAATTTTCTAATAATCGATTTATCAATTTTACTTGAAGAGAGACCGAAATTAGCTTTTCCAACATAAAATGCGTTGACTTCCTGTTCTGTCTGCCCAGATAGGGGAATGCATAATACTGGCTTTTTTAAGTAAATTGATTCACTTAACGTGCTCATTCCTGCGTTAGAAACAACTGCTCTACTAGAAGCTAAATCTGCTGCAAAGTCTTCAGCGCTAAAATTCTTTATTTTTAGATACTTACTTGACTTCCTAGATAATTTTCCGTAAACTATGCACTTTTGCTTTGATTTTTCTAAAACTTCAAGAATAGAATCTCCGCCTAAACTTAGGTAAACTAGAAAATGATTGCCTGCCTTTTCCTTCTGTTTCTCAACTAATTTTCTTACTACGGGCGGAACGATAATAGCATTTTTACTTAAAATTTTTGGGTGAAAGAAACTTGTAATTATTTTCTTTCTTGGAAACGGACACATCAAATGCACTATCAGTTTGTATAGCGAAACTTCGGATAAATTTTTTATTTTTCCGGCAGATGTGTCTGTTACTATGTGCTGATTATCAAAACTTATAACAGGAATTCTGAGAATAAGTCCAGAATATGCTGTCAAAGGTTCAAAATCTGTGATAATAACTTTTGGTCTGTTTAATATGCATGAAATAATTACTTTTAAGAAAGACAATAAAATAAGTGGTGAAATAAGAAGATTATAAAGAAAGGTTTGAATGTATTTTATTTTCCCATCTCTTGTGATAAAAGACAAATAATTTATGCTTTTTACTTCTCCAAATTTTTTAAGATAATCTTTTGCTTTCCCGCCTGTAAAAACAGATACATCGTGGTTCTTTTTTAGTTCTCTAATCACCTCTGCACTTCTCATCGCATGGCCTAAACCTTCTCCATTTATGCCGTAAAATATTTTCATCCCCTGATGAAGAAAGAACATAATTTAAATATATTGTAAAACTAGCATGATAAATGAAATTTAATCATCTAAATATTGCAATCTTAATCGGGCTGGCTCTTTCGCTGTGTACTGTTTTTGCTGTTACTTTAAGTGATGCTTGGACAATAAGAAACATATATAACGTTTTTTACTTCGCATTTCTAAACCTCACCTTGCTTTCATTCAATGCATTTTTGTTTGGAAAGAAAAGAAGCTTCATACCAGAATCTGTGAGAAAGCCATTAAGGATTACTTTTATTCTTGCTTATTCTGCTATCTACCTCATAGCAACATTTACTTATGCCACAACAGGACAAGTTCCTAGAATACAAACTTTGATTTTCTTATATGGCATAGGCCCAATTGTTGCATCTATTGCTGTACTGGTCTTTCTAGCTCTGTGTTTTGGGTTGCTTGTATTATTTATACATAAAAAGACCTCTCTAAAAGATATCAGGGGACATACTAGCAGAAAAATTAAACTTTTGCTTATAGCAAACATTATCTTACTCTTTCTGACCATTGTAGTAAACACGCAGTTTCTACAGATAAATATCCCCTTAGGAATATGGGAAAGAGAACTTGTTGCATATGATGAAGATAGACCTGTTTTGGAAGATTTATTTAATGCTAGTTTAAAAAATGAAAAATATAACGTCGTATTTATTCTACTTGAATCTGTATCTGCTGAAAGACTTGGAGTTTATGGATATGATAGAAATGTTACGCCTTATATGGATTCTTTAGCACAAAAAGGATTGATTTTTGAAGAAGCATACTCTACTTCAACCCATTCAGATTATGCTCAACCTGGCCTTTTATCTTCTAGATATATATTTTCCAGCAATACAAGAACAGATTACTCTCTTGGCGGATCAGTAACAAATTATAAAGGAGATGCCCCAAGAAAATTTGTTTGGGATGTCTTCAAAGAAAATGGATATAAAACTGGATACTTCTCTTCTCAGGACGATAGATGGCAGGGGATGGATGATTATCTTAATTATAAAACCCTCGACTCTGCTTCTTATTCTCTTAGCGATGGAGAAACAGATTATGGAACGGGTTTTGGAAAAAAAGATTATGATCACAAAACTGCAGATAAGGCCATAAGCTGGATGAATAATGTTTCAAAAGAGAAATTCTTTGTTTATCTTAACTTTCAGGCAACCCATTATCCAAATGTTTATCCTGAAAATATTTCATTCTTCAAACCTGACAGCAATCCTCCTTCCGTAGTAGTTAAGGCAGACGAAGAAGGCATAAATAGATTTGACAGCTCGTTGAAATATGTTGATGAGCAAGTTGGAAGAATATTAAAACACCTTGAGGAAAATGGATTACAAAATAAAACTGTGGTCGTTATCACTTCGGATCATGGACACGATCTTCTAAACAGACATAATGTACAAGGGCATGGAAACAGCATATATAATGAAGAATTATTAGTTCCAGCAATAGCATTTGTTCCAGGATACAAACATACAGTTATTAAAGAAAGAGTTAGCCAGATAGACTTTGTTCCAACCCTTATAGATTTATTTGGATATCCTATGCCTTATGAATTCCAGGGAGAGATAATGAAAAAAGGAAGACCAATTTATTTTGTTGCCCAATCTCATAAGTATTATATTGGTCTTGTAGATAAAGAGATAAAGATAATTCTTAACATGAACACTAAACAACTTGAAGCGTATAATTTAACAGATGATAGCAGAGAGATAAAAAATATAAGATCTGTTGCAAATAATGATAAAATATTAAAGCTTCTTTTATGGAGGCATTGTCAAATAGAATATTATAAAAAAGAAAAATGGAAGGAAAATAAGCAAGATAGATGCAATATAAACAATAATTTTAAGATCAATCCAGAGTTCAGTAAAGCTTAAATACGGCAAACACAAGAAAATTCCAACAACACGAAGAGGTTTCTAAAAAGAAAATGGATATGCCAACAGAAATGCAACATCAGGCCATGGGCTATGACAGAGCCGCGACAATGTTTTCTCCTGATGGACATTTATTACAAGTAGAATATGCTGAGAAAGCTGTAAAATCTGGCAGTTCAAGTATCGGCTTGGCGTGCAAAGATGGAGTAGTTATAGTAGCTGATAGAAGAATAAGAGACAATCTTGTTGCTCCTGAATCAATGAATAAGGTTTATGAAGTTGATGAACATATTGTTGCAAGCAGTGCTGGAATATTAAGTGATGCAAGAATATTGATAGAGCAGGCACAAATATTGGCGCAACAGAATAGAATAACTTTTGATTCTCCTATAGAACCAATTTCAATAATAAAGATGATTGCCGATAAGAAACAGATGTTTACGCAATATGGAGGAGTTAGGCCGTATGGTGTTGCAATAATAGTGGCAGGAGTACATAGAGGTAAATCTCATTTGTATGCTTCAGATATGGTTGGTAATTATCTTGCTTATAGAGCTAATGCAATTGGAGAAAATGATGAAAAGGTAAAGGAAGCACTAAGAAAAGAGTTTAATGAAAATATGACAATTGAGGATAGTATAAAACTATCGTTGAGAATATTCAAACAAGTGCTTGACAAGAACTTTGATATAAGCAGATTTGATGTTGGGTATATTAAGATAGGAGATGCTAAGCTTGTTAGAATGCATGGCGATGAATTGAAGAGATTTGTTAAATGAAAATTTATTAGTTAATAATATAAATAGTTGCTTCTTTATTCTTTCATGTATCATAAACTTACTGCTGAAGATATAAAAAAAGAGTTGGGTTTGCCTAAAAATTATAAAGTAGATGCATTTGCAATATATGGCGGGGGGGATGCTAAGAGATATAAAAGAAAGTTCTTGAGCGCTTTGGGAGATTTAAATTACAAAATAGAAAAATTACCAAATTCATTTATTAGAGAAATTTTAAGCATAAGGGTTAAAAATAAAAGAATATGGTTCGCGGTGGAATATGGTGGCGCTAGGCTCTCTGAGTATATTCACTTTGCTTCTATTTTTGGATCAAAGAAAAATATCTTAGTTGGAAAATGCGGTGGACTTCAGAAAAGCCAAACAGTTTTTGGGGTAATAGTTCCGGATTCCTCTTATTCTACTGAAAGTAGTTGTCATATGTATTTAAGACAAAAACAAGATAATCTTTTTGAATCAGATAAAACGCTATCTGAAAGAATATTCCATAGAATGAAAAAAGAAGGGATAAAAGTCTACAGAGGGAAAACTATTACCTGTCAAGCAATGATGGCTGAAACTTGGGAAGATGTTTTGTCTTGGAGTAGGCAAGGATTTCTAGGTGTTGAAATGGAGGCTGCCACTTTGTTTGCAGTATCGAACCATTTTAAAGTACCCGCCACCGCGATTCTCCAAATAGCAGACAATTTAATAGAAAAAGAAATAGTAAGCAGTAAAAGTTATTTGAAGAAAAAAGCCAAATTAAATCATCTTAGAAAATTTTTCCTGAAAGTTGTTTTAGATGAAATATTTAATATTTAAGGCAGTTTAAACAATTTCCTGAAGATTATGCTTCCAACTATTGAAAATCCAATATACCACCACATCCAGACAGGGAAGAAAAATTTAACTGTCTCTAAAGGTGTATCTGTAAACGCTTTCTTCATAAATCCGAATAATAAAATTATTGGAAGGAAAGTTATTAGCATGGGTTTTAGAGAATGTTTCATCATCTCGCTAGCTAAGGGGAGCATTTCTTTATTCAATTCTAGAGCTTTTTCGTGTCTTCCTGCCTGTTGATGTTCTTTTATCTGCAGTTGAATCGCCTTTTGCTTTTCTTTTATGGCTCTCATTTTATCTTTATCAAGAACAAAATAGTTTATGAGAGAAATGAAAAATGAAATAAGTAAGGCAAATCCTATTATGCTCAAATAGGGATAACTCTGAATTAATTCATATACCATATTGTGTGAAAGGAATAGATGTTTTTAAAGGCTATGAATTTAAATAAAATTATTCATGATAGATTCTAATTAATTGAAAAGTCCCCGACTCACTCATATCTTTAAATGTATCAACAGGTACTCTCCATTCCCCCTCATATTTTGTGCCTGCATCTGTTGATTTTCCAAAGTAATGGATTGGAGATCTATTAATTATAAAGGAATACATCTTTTCTGAATATACTTTGCAAAAGTTTATATGCTCGGGTCTTATAACTCCATTTCTTATCTCACCTATACAACCTATCTCGAAAATCAATCCTTCCAGGATACCTTCTTTCAATTTTCTAAGAGACTCTGCATCCTGTGCAATCACGAATGGAGTTTGACTTTTTAATTCTGGTTCTGCCTTTCTGCCTTGAAAATATAAACCTTCAAATGATACTGTTAACCCTCTGGCTTTTGCATTCCTTCTAGCTAATTCTAAAAAATAATTTTGTGCACTTTCAGAATTAATTTCTGCTACAAGCCTACGATGGGCCTCATCAATCATGAAAGTTAGTGTTAATTATTTACTTTTAAGTATTATTGTGATTAAAGAAGATTTATCCCATGAATCTTCTTAATGCGGGATGCATGTCTACTGCGTGCTGATGAGCTATATTTTGATACATCTGGTAGGCAATCATTACTGCGAGAAGAATAGCTGTTCCAGAGGTTATGGCGCCTAGAATATCTGTTAATGCCGCTAGAACTCCAATAGCAAGACCGCCCATTATTGTTAGTGGCATAACATATCTAGATAGAACTGATTCAAGAACTCTTTCATCTTTTCTGAATCCTGGAATTTGAAGACCTGAATTGATTATCTTTTTTGCTTGGCCTGCTGCATCTGTGCCAGAAGTTTTAACCCAAAATACAGCAAATAAAGCTGAGAAAATCATATAGAAGAGTAATTGAGAAATAACTTGGACTACTTGAATACCTTGTATGCTTCCACGAATTACTGCCTGAAGAAGGTTAACACTTGTTCCACTACCCCCTATCCAGAATGCAAGACCAGAAGTTGGAACTCCTTGTGAAAATGCGCCCATAAATGTTGGATGACCAAGCCAATTCTGAAGAAGGCTTCCGAATAAAGAAACATTTGCTGCAAGAGCTGCAACCAATATAACTGGGATAGTTGAAGCATATATAAATTGCAAAGGCCATTTGACATTATATCCTCGTAATCTATCATAACTTAAAGGAATTTCAACTTTCAAACTTTGTGCCCAAACTACTAAGAGAAATATTCCTATTGTGACAAGAATTGTGAGCAATGCAAATATTAACTCTGTTGGGGCTCCATTTATCAGTGATTGAATTATCACAAAAAATCTACCCGTACATGGATTTCCGTCAGCAAGACAGATAGAGACTGAGCCATTTTGAATATCCATAAATTGGAAGAATCCTGTGAAGACGCTTCTTGCAACTCCTGCAAGGATAAATAGGGAAACTCCTGAACCAAATCCCCATTTCTGAGTTATTTCGTCCATATACATTATTGCTATGCCTCCAAGGATGAGCTGGAAAATAACTACTCCTGCATAGCCGGAAACTGCCTGTATTCCACCCATTAATACGAAAACTACTGATTCAAATAAAATAAAAAATAGAACTCCTATTTTTTGAATTCCTTGAAAAAGCTTTTTTCCTTCTTCAGTATGAGTATTTAGATTGAGGATTCCTGAACCAACAAGCAATTGAAGAATGATAGATGAAGTGACGATAGGACCAATACCCAAACTGATGATGCTTCCAAAATCTGTAGCAAGAATGAGCTGGAGAAATTCGAATCTTTCAAGAAATCCGGCAGTTACTCCATAAAGTCTGACATTGGCAAGGATGAAAAAAGTAGTTAGAACGATTAGTGTCCACTTCAACTTCTCATTGAAACTGACTTTCTTTTCTACTGGGTGCTTTACCTCTGGAATATTATACAAGATGTCCTGTAATGCCATTTTGATGAGTAAGAAAAGAAGTTTTTAAAGTTAAGCTTGTGATTCTGGACTCTCAATTATAATCTCGCTTCCTGAAGATTTTATCTTATCCAGTGCAGAAGAAGAGACTGCAGATGCATTTATTTTTATCTTTGACTTAAGTTCTCCAGTTCCTAATATTTTATAACCTTTCAAATTTACTTCTTTAAGTCCTTTTGAAGAATAATTGTCCTCTATATCTCTAAGATTTATTGATTTAAGTTTTTTAGGAACGGTTCCACGCCTTAATGTTCTGCTTTTTCCGAAATATTTCTTATCCATATTCAAGATAAGTGTCTTTCTCTGATCCGCTCTCTTTCCTGTGCCTGCCATCCCTTTTCCTCCACGATTACCTGAACCTCTAGTTCTTTCCTTTGCGCCTCTAAAAGCTGTTTGATGTGCGTGTCTTCTTCCCGACTTTCTTCTCTTTTTTACTTTCATAGCATTCTCTCCAATAATTTAAAGATCTTGTCTTTGTGATCACCTAAAACTCCTCTTTTTGTTCCGAAGTGAAGTTTAGAATCTATTCCAGACCTCGGAGGATGCAATCTGAAAAATGGCTTTATGGATAATTCATCTACCTTTCCTGTTTTCAACTCCTGAATAACTTTTTTCGCATCTACTTTCTTTTTATCTTTAGCAATTCCTCTTGCCGAAATTAGCTTTTCAATCTGCTCTTCCGTTAACTTTCCAAAAGCGACAAAATTTCTTAAATGGTTTAAAATGTCTAAATTTTCCTTTGTCTCCTTAAGAAGGACAGCAGAATATTTTCTTCTGAGTCTTATTCTCGACAGAGATTCCTCTACCCTGCCCCATATATCCACATTGCCTGCAATTCTTATTACTATTATCATATTTCCATTAAGTTTGTTTTATTTAGTGCGTCCATACATGCTCTTGCCAAGTTAAATGTTGTCCTGACATTACCTGAAGATTTACTGTAAACATCTTTTACTCCTGCGAGTCTTAAAATCTTTTTACACTGATCTCCTGCAACTAATCCTGTTCCCCTCGGTGCAGGTATGAACTTTATTTTCACAGAGCCGCACTTCCCTTCGACGACAAATGGAACAGTATGCGGTTCGTGTTTTCCTTCTTCCTGAGATTCATAACCTAGAGTTATCTTTTGAAGATCTAATTTGGCTTTTCTTACTGCTTTTGCCCTAGCTGGAAGAGTTTCTTTTGCTTTTCCAAAACCAAGCCCAACGCGGCCTTTCTTATCTCCCACTACAGCCATACATGAAAAGGTAACAACATTTCCTTCTTTTGTTTTCTTTTGAGTCTGTCTCCAGGCTCTTCTCTTTCCTCCGCCGAATTTTCCTTTCGCTTGACCTATTAAGAGAAGATCAAATTCGAGATTTATTAGTGTGTCTATAACTTCCGGCTCGAGGATTTTTCTCTTTGCTGAAAGCAATTTATCTAAATCTTTCTCTTTTCCATGTTTGACAAGTTTTCCTAGAGCAGTTTTAGGAACCCATTCCTCAAGAGATCTCCTCCTATCTTCTTTTTCCTTCTGCTCAATCCTTTCCTGTCTGGACAATCTAACTTCTTTCACTTCCTCAGAATCCTGATCTTGAATTTCCAGCTTCGCAACTTCTTCAGGTACGGGTTCAATAAGGTCTTTTGGTTGGTTTCTTGTTTCTTTTTCAGCCATTTTGTATTTTCTGCTTTACTTTAGTAAAGACTTCTCCTCCTTTGCCCTTTTTAGATATTTCCTCCAATGATGGAAGTATTTCTTCTGAATGGGGGATAGAGATTCCTGCATCTAAAATTCCCTTAAGAAGTGCGTAGATTCTTGACTTTTCTATATTTCTGTACAAACCAATATCTAGCACAGCAAATTTTACTTTTGATTTTGCAACATTACCCAGCATCAAACCTGTAAGGTAAGATGCTTGAATGCTCTTAAGGCTTCCAGATAAATCTACAGGCCATCCTTTCGAAAGAAGGGCTTTTGAAGTTAAACCATACAAAACTTTGTCCTGTGCTCCTTCACTTTCAATTATCTGCGCAAGCATATACTGATTCGACTTTCTTATTACTAATCTGGGTTTTCCAGACTTAAGAAGATTTAATCTAAGACGATAATCTGTCTTTCCTTCTTTTCTTCTTCTTTTTAAAGTTCTAGACATTTTGACCTCCAGAGAGAGCTTGAATTCTTTCTTTAAGATGTGCTTTGCTTCTGAACATACTTGCTCTTATCTCTTTTCTTATCTGCCAGTAGAGTTCTGGCGCCATCTTTTTTCTAAATTTCAATTCCATAATATAACCTCTCAATTTTCTTGTCAACTTGATATAATTTGCTTTACTATTTTTTACCTTCTTCTTAATACTTCCTAGCCCTCTTCTTGTTTTTCTCCTCACTATTGTCTTTCTACCATTAACTTCTTTGATTAAAATTGCCTTGTCCGCAAGCAAATCTCTTATATCTTGTTTAGTTATGGCCTCTTTTATGTCTGAAAGCCTTTCTATATTGAATACTATTCTTGAAACTCCCACATGGAGTGTTTTTGCTGCAAGCATCTTTTTCTTATTAAGTTGCATCTTTTTGCCTCCTGACTCTTGGCTCAAGTACTTTAAGTTTTAATTCAAGAGCCTTCTTCAAAACATCTATTTTTTTCTTCGCCCCGATTTTCGCTATAACTACAATTGAATCTTTCCCAACACTCTGCAAATCATTTACATTATAAACTAAGACTGGATTAAGGCCAAGAATCTTTCCTCTAACATTTTTCATCTTTCTAAAACCAAGTGAAGGTTGTACTGGATAGCTAAACCTTTTTCTTCTTATTTTATTATGTCTTCCTCGAGGTTTTCTCCACTTCTGAAGTTTTTTTCTTCCTCTGCCTATTCTTGAATATCTTGTTGTGTCTTGTCTGACGAATTTACGCATTTGAGTCTCCTCCGGCTTTTTCTGTTATGTATATACCATCTTGAAATATTCTTCTATCTCTGTTTTTCACCTTTGTTGCTCTTTCTATATTTGCTGCTGACAATCCTGCTGCTTCCTTATCTCTTGACCGTAGAATAATTTTTGTTCCTTTGATTTCTGTTTTAACTCCTGCAAAGATTTTTGCTTTTCTTGATGTTTTCTCACCCAAGAAATTGTTTATTATGAGACTTTCTCCCTCTAACTTCAGAGTCATAGGAAAATGAACATTGCATGCTTCCAAAGTGTAGACATATTCTCTATCCAATCCTTTGAAGAGGTTCTTAAGATGTGCAACTAATGAGATTATATTTTTGTAAATATTTTTATTTCCTCTTTCTGCAGAAAGAATTATTTCTGATCCTTTGATCTCTATTTTAATTCCTGGAATGTTAACACTCTTTGAAAGAGAATTTGAACTCTTTGTACAGACAATAGAATTATCTTTCAACTCGCATACTACTCCAGAAGGAATATCTAACTTTTCTTCTAATTTCTTTCTCATTAAAAGAAATAAGCCAAAAGGCTTCCTCCCTTTCCTTTTTCTTCAGCAGTACTATTGGTCATAATGCCCTCATTTGTTGAAACTACGAGCATTCCAAGGTTTTTTGCTGGAAGATATCTCGAAACATATTTTTCATATTCTTCCGCTTTTACTATAAATCTTGGCTTTACTGCATTGCACCCATTGAGTTTACCGAACTCTATTGCCAAATTGTTTTTATCTAGAGAATAATTTTTAACATATCCTTTAAGTTTGGCTAGTGCAAGCACTACAAGTAAAAGCTTTGAATGTCTCTTTAAAACTAAGCTTGTTTTCCTCGCCTTTTTGGCGTTCATCATCTGGTTTAATGCGTCTGCAAGTATATCTTGGCTCATGTTAGTTGTATTTTTTGAAACCTATTTCCTCCGCTATTTCTCTGAATGCTTGTCTGCACATATTGATTCCATATTGTTTAATGTGTCCTCCAAACTGTCCTGTTCTCTGACATCTCCTAAGTGCTTTGCCTGTTGTTCTATCCTTTGGTTTGTTGAATTTCAGAAACTTGGCGGCTTTTGCAGGCTTGTGTTTTATCTGTTTCAAAATTTTATTCCAATGGCTTGCTGTCATTTTATTCTACTTCAGTCTTAAAGACTTCCCCCATGTAATTTTCGATTTCATTTTTTTGAACTTGTTGTTTTAAGGCAATATAGCCAGATTTTATTTTTTTTCTTTGAACTCTTAATCCTGGTCTGCAGAAAACAACAGTTACATTTAATCCTCTAATTCCTATATCTCTCTGATATTCTATGCCTGGTATTTCTATGTATTCTTTTATCCCGAATGAAAAATGATTATCTGCTATTTGTTTTCCTTTAAGTTTATTATCTATTGCTCCGAGCAATCTTCTTAATAATTCATTTGCTTCTTTGCCTCTAAGAGTTATTCTTGTTCCAACTTCTAAACCAGGCCTAACTCCAAAATCTGGGATCCTTTTATTTGAAGTAATTATTTGGGCTTTTCTTTTTGTTAACAATTCAAGAAGTTTTTTTGCTTTCTGGAGGTCATCCCCTACTGCGCCTGCGCTTACAACTACTTTTTCCATTTTTATTTTTCTCATTGGATTTTCTTTCATTTGCATTTGTGCTTTCATTGTACTATAATACTCCTCATTGGAAGAGATTTTATCTCCTTGTCTATCTTTAAAACTATTAAATTTTCTTTTTTAGATTCTATTGTGCCATGCTTGCCCGCGTACTTACCTGAAAATACGAAAGCCTTTGCTCCTTTTTCGCATGCAACGTGGGATTTTATATTTCCGTTCTTATCAAGATATACTGAATCTCCTACCCCTATTTTTTTGTCTGAAATTACGTTCGAACCGTCGTGTAAGTTGAGTTGAATTCTTCCTTTAGAAATAAGTTTTTTATTAATAACCTTGCAAATTCTTTCTTCTGCATTTGTTTCTTTTAATGAGAATTTTTTTGTTGGCTCAACTGAGAGAACATATTTTTTATCAGCTTCAAAAATATTAAAAAGTTTTATACTTTCTTTGAAGTCTTTAACTTCCCCATGGTTTATCTTGAGTAGTTTTCTATGAATCATGCTTTTTACTTCTCTTGCTGTGCCTGCAAGTTTGAGCATATCCCTTACTGCGAGAACAACTGGGACTGCATTATTGACATCTGATGATGCTCTTGCTATATATTTCGTTCCCTTTCTCTTGATTGGTATAAATGTTGAAACTTCTTGTCTTGTCTGATGCATTTTATTTCTCCTTCTTGTTTGACTTTGCTTCCACAGATTTTCTGTTCAATGCTACAAGGCGTTGTCTGTCTGACTCGTTCAAAGAAATTATTTGAAGAGCTCTTGGATTGAAAGGAACACTAACTTTAGTACCGTCTCTCTTTGAAACTTGCAGTCCTTCAATGTTAACAAATGAGCGCTTGAGATTAACAGAAATTACTTTGGCTTGCTTCTTTTTGAAGCGACCGCGCATAACAAGCACTTCATCCCCTTCTCTGAGGGGAAGATTCCTCTTGCCATACTTTTGTCTTAATAATTTTGACAAATGAGAGCTTAAAAACTTATGCCTTGTATGCAATGGTGCATTATGTCTAAACTTATGCTGTTTTCTCGGCTGAATGCTTGACTTCCAAGATGTTGAGAATTTGGATTTCATTTTCTTACCCTCATTGCATCTGCCAATCTTGTCATTGCAGTTTCATAGGTTCTTCCAACATGTGATTGTAATGGATCATTTATTTTTTTTGCAATTGTGCCTGCCCAAATCCAATTATAAAGAGGAGAAATATATCTGAGTAATAATCCTCTAATTTCTTCAGCACACTCCACTGCCCTAATTGGATCTTCTCTATTCACTGCTTTTACTCCTTCTTCTGAACAATATCTCATTAATACTAAACCATCCAATAACAGACAAAATCTTTCGCTAGTTACCCCACTATTCATTACTCTAACTACTCTCTGTCTTTGTTCTTCTAGCTCCGCAGGTAATTGAATTCCACTCATCATAGTACGTATTGTGCGATTTTCGCAACCTCTTTCCATCTTTCCATAACTTCCCTTGCTACTGGGCCTTTAATGAATGTTCCTTTTGGATTTCCTTTTTCATCTTTTAATAATGCACAAGCATTGTCCTCAAAGCAAACTCTTTCTCCAGTATTTCTTTTGTAAGGTTTTCTTTGTCTTATTACAATAGCTTCAAACACCTTCCCTTTCATATCTGGTTTTCCTGCTCTTACTGAAACTTTTACAAGGTCTCCAACTTTTGCAAATTGCTGTCTTCCTTTTGTGACCTTTCCATGCTTTACGCCTGCAATTCTAACAATTCTAGCTCCGGAATTGTCTGAAGCGAGCAAAGAACTTCCCACATTTAAACCTCTAGTTACTCTAGCTGATACTGCTTTCATTTCTTTTCCTCCAAATTCGTAGAACGAATCTTTTCAATTACAATTGCGTGAATTATCTTACTTAAAGGTCTGCATTCCTGAACTCTAACATAGTCTCCTACTTCGATATTTATTCCTGAAGGAAGGCGAGCATGAATTTTTGTTTTCTTTTTGTAAAATCTTTCATATTTTCTAATTTTAACTGTTCTTTCAAATTCTATAACTACTCTTCCTGTAAATTTTTTGACAACTATGCCCTCAAATATTCTTCCTCTTGATGGAACTCTTTCTAAGGCTCCAACTATCGATTTAGCTTCTTCTTTCTTTACTTTTATTTTATTTTTTGTTTCCATGTTAATCTGAAATTGAGTTGTCGGCGAATCCAAGTTTTACAAGCCAGAGCCTTACTCTTCTCTTGTGGTCCCCCTGAAGTTCGATTATCCCGTCTTTGACTGTGCCTCCGCAAGCAAGCCCTTCCTTAAGTTTTTTTGCTGTTTCCTTAAGGTCTACTGTTTTATCGAAACCTGAAACAAGGGTGATTATTTTGCCGTAACGCCTTGACACCTTTGAAACAGTGATTTTTTGGTCGCTTTTAGCAATCTCTTCGAACACATCGCCTTGCGTCGGGAGGTTGGGTATCTTAAATTCTGAATCGTCTGTCATTATCTTTTAGCCGCCACCTCCGATCGTTTTGGTTTGTTCATGAACGTTAGTATGCGCGCAACTGCCCTTTTAATCTCTTTGGTTTTTGCTTTGGCTTTATTAGCAGTTACTCCAGATTTTGTAAGCTCAAACTTCAAGTCTTTCATTTTCTGTTGCAAATCCGCATCAGGCATTTTTTCTATATCTTTAAATTTCAAGAGAGTCATTATGCTGTATCCTCCTTTGATTTCTTCCCTTTCTTAATTTTTTTCTTAACAGGTTCTTCTTTTGAAATATTTTCTTGTGCGGCAAATCTTGCTTTAAGTCCTTCTACAAGCTTTGAATCTACAACTATTCTGTCATGTATATGTGCATTAGGTGGTAATATTCTTACTTTTATTCCAACAACTCCTAGAATAGTAACTGCTTGAGATATCGCACTATCGACAACTTTTGCTGGATCTCCTGTTTTCTTGAGATATCCTTGCGCGAATCTCCAACTCTTTGCCCTGTCACTTGGAAGTTTTCCTGAAAGAACTATTTCTGCACCGAGAGCTCCTGAGTTCATTATTTCCTGAAGCATCTTATAGGCAATCACTTTAAATTTCAGAGATCCTTGTCTTTCTAGATTTATTGCTATTTCATCGGCAACAAGTTGTGCGTCAAGCCTTGGTTGCGTTATTTCAAAGATATCTATATGTGGATTATCAAGGTTGAATCTCTTTTTTAGGACTCTTGTAAGCTCTTCTATTTTCTCTCCCTTCCTTCCTATAACTAAACCTGGTTTTGAAGTAGAAATAACAATTTTTTCTCCTATTGGGGTGTATTCTACTGAAACTCCAGAAATTCTGCCTTTACCAAGTTCATGCTTTATGTACTCTTTCACTCCCAATTCTCCTTTCTTAAACTGAACAAATTTTTTCTCATCCATTATTTTTTAACTCCTGTAAATTCTTTAGCTTTAAGAATGACGTGCGTTCTTTTAAATCGTCCGCCCGCACCTCTTCTTGGTCTTGATGCCCAGCTTGCAGATGCAAAATAAATTCTTGTCTTATCCAAATCTAGGCCATTGGCGATTACATTTCCTTTAAGGCCCTTAAGAACATTTATCATCATTGCTGAAACTTTTACAGGGTATCTTCCAGACATTATCTTTCCTTTTCTATGTGGTATTTCTCCCTTGAAAGGAATAGGCCTCTTAAACATTAAAACTTCCTCGAGGTTTTCTATAGCTGTATCTATACTCTTTCCTTTTATGAAAGAACAGATATACATGCAGTGCTTCTTTGAAGCTCTTAAACTCATCCCGCGAGCAACCGCTTCTTCCTTTTTCTTCTTTACTTCTTTCTTTTCTTCTTTTTTTGTTTCTTTCTTATCTTCTACATGCTTATTTTCGTGTTTATTTTTATCATTGGAATCTTTTGTTAATCCATCTTTGAGATTATTATTCTTCATTGAATTTTTTATTCCATCAACTAATTCTTTCTTATCTTCTAGCTTTTGTTTTTTGCTTTCTTCAGCCATTATTTTTTAACTCCTTTTGTTCCTTTAGTAGCTCCAATGCCTGCTGTACCGTGATTAACCTTTGAGCAAGTGTGCGAAAATTCTCCAAGTCTATGACCGACCATTGCAGCTTTTATTTCTATTTCCTCGAATACTTTTCCGTTGTGAATTCCTATTCTCATACCAACAAGTCTTGGAACTATTACTATATCTCTCAAATGTGTTCTTATTTTTTTATTGTTTGAAACTGCTGCTTCACATCTTCTTACAAAATTTTCTATCTTCTGAAAGTTTCTAAGGACAAATCTTCTTGGTCTTGATTTCAGATATTTTGCAAACTCTCTTACGTCAAGATTCTTCAAATCTTCAAGATTAACTCCTCTGTAAAATACTTCCTTTGACCTAATTATTACTTGCTCAACCATTATTTTTTCTCCCGACCAGTTCTTCTTGGCCTTATATGTCCTACTCTTGCTCCAGGAGGCGCATTTCTCTTGGCAATCTTAGGTTTAATTCTCTTACCTCTGCCTGAACCGAATGGATGATCTATCGCATTCATCTTGACTGCAGATGTTCTCGGCCATAATTTATTTCTTGCCTTCATCTTGTACCACATCTTTCCAGCTTTAATAAATGGTTTCAGTAATCTCCCTTCTCCTGCAATAATTCCTACTGTGGCTCTGCAATCTCCAGAAATCTTAATTTCTTTTTTGCTTGGCATTAGAATTCCCACCTTGTTATGGTCATATTTTTTATTGACTGTTGCATTTGAGCCGGCAGTTCTCATCATCTTTCCGCCGTCTCCAGGATTTATTTCTATATTATATACTTCTGTTCCAACTGGAATATCTTTCAACATCATTATATTACCTATCTTCATGTCTCTAGAATTCACAAATATTTCTTGTCCAACTACTGCTCCAGAAAATGCAGGATTATAAAAAATTTCATTCCCAATCATTATCTTAAGAAGTGGCGCTGTGTGGCCTGCTGAGTGAATTAATTCTATGATGCGTGCTTTTCCTTCATTTGTAGGATATTTTATCTTATGCTGGAATGCTTTTTTTCTGACTCTATAAGTAAGCGAACCATGCCCTCTTGCCTGTGATATAATTCTCTTACCCATTTTACATCATTCCTAATTTAGTTGCGACATCAATCGCAGGATATTTTTTAGTTAATTTGACGTATGTAAATTTTTTATTTTTCTTTATTAAAGTCCTTATCTTTTCAACTTTTACTGAAAAGGTTTCTTCTACTTCTTTTTGTATTTCTGGCTTGGAAGAATTTCTTGAAGTTTCAAACAGCAAAGTATTCTCGATATCAATAAGTTTAACTGCCTTTTCTGATGTTATTGGCTTAAGCATTTTTCTCCTCCGCAATTTCTTCCATTGCTTTTTTAGTATAAAGAGTTAGTCTACCTAAAGGATAAAGATCTGAAATGAGGAGATCTGAATATGTTTTAACTTCGAATCCTTTCGCATTGACTTTTTCATCCTCTCCGGTTACTATTAAAAGTCCTGCATTGCTCTTATATTTCCTGCCCCTATTTTTGCCTTTTCCAGGTCTGACCTGTTTACTCTTTATCAAAAGTGAAAATGCCTCTCCAAACATTAATTTTACGGCTTCAATTACATTTTTAGTCTTTGCAGGGATTGATTCGATAACTTGAGAATGTGCTGGAACGTTTAGTGTAGAATATCTTTTTGCTATGTATTCTTTATTGAAAGTCGAAGCCAATGCAGAATTCACGGCAATTACTATTTCTTTCTTGTTTATTTTTCTAATTGCATAAAGTCTCTTTGGAGGATGGGCCATTCTTCCGCCTCTTGCCTGTGAAACTTCTGCTCCAATCCAATGAAACTGAGTTCCGCGTCTCCACATTGTTTTTCTTGGAAGTCTTGCCATTCCTTTTCCATAATGTCCTTTCCACTCTTTTCTCTTATGACTTATCGTTCCAGAAGCCGAATGTCTTTTTCCTCCTTCTGGGGAAGGACCATAGACTTGTCTTTCCGAGAATTTTGCTACTTCAAAGAATTTTGCGACCATATCTTCTCTTATCTTACTGTCGAATAATGCGGGAAGAGAGAATTCAGATTTTTTCTTTCCTGATGAATCATATAATATTGCTTTCATGCTAATATCCCCTGAAATTCGTATTTCTTTCTTATTTGCTTTTTAGTTGGTCTGAAAGAGGGAGTAATAAGAATTTGTCTTTTCACAGGGCCCTGAACGCTACCACCAAGAAGAATATAAGATGTTTTTATTTTTCCATAATTCTTGAAACCTTGTTCTCTGTTAATATCTTTTTCTGCTATCGTCCCCGAATGGATAAGTTTTAGATTATTTGTTATTCTTGTGAAAAACCCATACTGACCAGCCATAGGTGTTCTGAAAGTTACACGTGCAGGATGCCAAGGAGCAAGAGAGCCTGGTCGTCTTCTACCCTTCTCAGATTTATGTTGTTTAAGAGTTATTCCAAATCTTCTTACTGCTCCTG
The DNA here is from genome assembly GCA_038045265.1 of Nanobdellota archaeon. Taxonomy (GTDB): domain Archaea; phylum Nanobdellota; class Nanobdellia; order Pacearchaeales; family GW2011-AR1; genus SICV01. The sequence continues at coordinate 27,743 of JBBSYL010000010.1, forward strand.
TAAATCCATAACCTGTTGTTAAACCTCTAGTATCAACAAGAGGAGAATTTGCAAAATCTTTTATAGTTATTTCCTTTCCTATAAGAGACTTAAGAAATTCAAATTTATTGTCCGCAGAAATTGCAACTTCTGAAATGTCTGGTGTCTTTTTAATAGCTGTTGAATTTGCTAGAGAGTATACTACTGCTCTAACATCTTCGTAAGAAATAGGCGCTTCTATTTTTTGAGGGCTTTTAGGCAACTTTAGTTTTTTCTTTAATTCTTTGTCTGATGAAACAATTATATCTTTGACAACCACTCCATGATTATAAAACCTTATAGAAAGAAGTTTCATTGAAGGCACCTCGAGAATGGTTACAGGAATATGAATTAACTTATTTTGAGTCATTGATTTATCTGTTAGGTCCTTGACAAGGGCAGTTGCCATAGCTGCTTTGTAGGTAATAAAACCAAGAAGATTATTTTTATCCTTGACAGATATTGTTTTCCAATTAACTCGAGGTAAGAACTTTCTAGCTCTTGATCTCGGCCAGTATTGCAGGCTTCCCTTTCTTGGTCTTGATAGTCTTGCCATTAATTGATTTTTCTGTCAGTATTTTATATTTCATCTCAAAAGTAGTGCAACTCCCTACACTGTGTAGTTGAACAATTGTGTTATCAGCACCTTGTTCGGTATTAATTAGATTCTGATAATTCAATGATTTGGGGGGTATTTAAAGCTTTTGTGGGAAAATTTATATAGGAAAATGATGTAAACAATTCATGAGTGAACAGGATTTAGTCAGTGAAATGAAAAGATTCGAGGAAGACAGCAAATGGCTACGTGATAATGAAAATATTCTCAGAATTAAAGGTTTATCTGGAAAGTTTGTAGCTGTTAAAAATAAGCAAATAATCGCATCCAATAAAGATGTGAATATATTGGTAAAATATGTTGAAGAAAAAGGGGAGAATCCTGCCTGTCTGGTAATAGAATTTGTTTATCCTGAAGGTACAGTAATTTTATTGTGATGAGAATTCCAGTTAGTGTTGAATTTTTTGGAGGAGGTATCAGACCTATGATGGATATGTCAATTAGGTGTGAAGATCCAAAGTTATTCGGATTAATAAGAGCAGTTATAGATACTGGTAGCCCTACAACAATATTGGGAAATGCTGATGTCCAGAAGATGAGAATATCTCAGGTACAGATGGGTAAACTAATGGGTGAAGAAAAAGAAGTTAATCTTGGAGGAGCACAGATAAGAACAAGAATACTTCCGAATGTAGAAATAAGTGTTGGAGGGTCCAAAGTTATAATTCCTGTCCAAGTTCCTGTCAAAGTAAACAAGGGTGTTCCGCCACCCACAATTTTAGGAATAGACTTTTTGGTTGCAGGTAAATTTGAATTTGTTTTTAATGCTTACAAGAGGGAAAGTTATTTGGAGAAGGAGTGAATTAATTATTAAATTTTATTATCTCCTTGAATTCTTCTAAACTAATTGCTCTACCACCATTTGCATTAACTCTTGATTTTCCTTAAATTTATTGTATCTTTCTACTAATTTATTTATGCCTTCCTTGATTTGTTCTTTATCCAGCATAATAAACTTGAGAATGCGACGTATAAAAAGTTATCTCACTGCATTAGAAAATCAAAATAGATTATATTATTCAAATTCTCTTATAACCTCATTGAATTCTTCTTCTGATAATTTTCTTCCAAGCTTTTCTTCTTTTTCAATAATTGTCTGACAGACTATACAGGGCTGTATTGCCGTAAAATTTACGTTGCAAATATTACATTTAGACAAATCTCCTTTGATGTTTTTTTCCAATATAATTATTCTATTTAATTCACAATCCATGCAATTTTACCTACCGAAGAAATACTTAAGGAATGAATTAGGAGAGGGGTCTGAATCATATATTACATTTCCGAGTATGAATGAGCCCGTTACTGGTGCTGACTCTCCTCCGCTAGTTCCACTTGTTGTTCCTGAGGATGAACCTGAACTTGTTGAACTTGAATCTCCAGAAGTTGTTCCTGAAGTTGATTGCTGAGAAGAATCTGCTGGAGGAGATTGCTGAGGAGGTTGTTGCTGTTGCTGTTCTTGAGGTGGTTGTTGATTTTGTTGAGTGTTGAAAGGAACACATCCTGAACCGCTCCATTGTTGTCCTTCAGGACAGCTTGAACCATCAGGGTTAAAACCTCCCTCTCCTTTCTGGCATCCTCCCCAAGGATCGCAATAATTTGGAGAAGGACCACAGTTTAATTTAGAACAGTCATATTTTGCAGTTCTATCTACATAATCTTTATCTCCAGGTCCTGGAGGACGATTGTATTCTTCTTTAGATTCTCCAAAGCATTTATTTCTGGCTTCATCATAGGACAATCCTTTAGTTCTTGCTTCATCTAAGCATCCATTGCCTGTTGACTTGGAAGTGTCTCTAAATCCTTCTGGACCTCTTGGTTGCCTGAAATCGTCCCTATATTCTCTTCTTTCACCTTCTCTGCATGTACATTGGCCTCCAGTAAAGTCCCACGCTACATTTTTCTCTTGACATGAGTTTGCACACTCTCTTTCTTTTTCTTTTGTTTCTCTAAACCTTTTTTCATCAAATCCTCTGCCTTCTCCATCTGGGCCTTCTCTGAAACTTGAGACGGCACCATCAAAACACTTTAATCTTTCATCTGAATCTTGTATCTGCCTGCAATCAAAGTTAAATCCTCCTCTTTGGCCTCTGCCTTCTCCATCTGGGCCTTCTCTGTCTCTGCCTAACTCATCCATTATCTTTTGGCACTTTCTTCCATCAGATGGAGATTCTCCTGTAAGCCCTGCGTCTATGCATTCTTGAGGTGCACTACTTTCAAACTCATGTCTTCCACAATCTTTAAAGTTTGTAATTCCTGCGTCTATGCATTCTTGAGGAGCTTTTATTTTGTACATTTCTCCTTCGCATTTTTCTCTTAATTCTCTCTCGCTTGTTATTCCCTTGTCTATTGCGTCTAGTAATACCTTTCTGCATTCTGGAGGAGGTCCGTCATCATCTTCGCTTCCTTCAGATATCACTAACTTCATGCATTCTATCCTTGATGTAACCTTTCTTTCTCTGCAAATTTTAGGTGCATGATTATCATATTGAGCTCCTTCAAAATCATCTTCTATATCAGCCAAAGCTTCTTGAAGATAATCTGGAAGAACATCTTCAATGCCTTCGCTTAACTTATCGGCCTCTTCACACTTTGCTTCATCCCCTTTCTGGCATTGAGCATATAATGGGGCGACTTCAGTGCATTTGTCAGCAAATGCTTCAACACTTATATCTTGGCATTTACAATTGGTTGCATCTTTCATGCATTGAGTCATTATTCCTATAAATGCCTTAACTTCTTTTTTCTGCTCTTCTGTCAATTTTCTGTCGAGCTTTTTCTGCCAATCAGGAGAATCGTCGTCTGATTTGCATGTTCTTGAATATTGGTCAGGGTCAAGCTTTGAAAGAGTTTCACACAATTCTTTTATTTTCCCTGCAATTTCTGCCGCAGTTCCTATCTTCTTTTCTGCTACTCTTATCTTGTTGAAATCATCTCTATATTCTGGAGGAATATCATTTATTATATCACCATATGCTTTTCTTATAACTTTTGAACGCCTTTCTGCTTCATCTTTATCCTCTGGTTTTACTTCTTTTTCAAATTTCTCAGCAGATTGTTCATATTCTGCAAGAAGCGCTTTTGCCTCTTCGTATTTTCCTTCACTTAATAAAGTCCTTATTTCCGCCGCTCTTTCTCGGCTATATCCTTCATCATCTTTGAATATCCCGTCTACAAATCTGTCAAATTCATTTACGCTTCCTCCAGTACCTAATTCATCCCTGACTTCTTCTTCAGTTATATCTGATAAATCAGAATCCTCTTCCTCCGAAACAGCATCTTGGCTTGAAGCGTCCTGAATTTCATCGGAAATTTCTTCAGAAGAAACAGACGTATCTGTTGAATCTTCAGCATAAACAAATGAGATGGACAATGCTAATAACATAAAAGTCAAAAACATAAAACGCAAGCCTCTTCTTTGCATCAGTTTTAGTATTTTAGCAAGTATATAATAGTTTTGATTTTACCATTTTAGTTAAGAGAAGTATTGCCTAATATCTTTATTCTCTTTCCCTTGGATAAATGAGAAAGCAAATGATAAAAACGCACCCATAGTTGTGCCCATAAAATAAATAAAACCTGTTTTGGATTTTACAAGGTTTCTTTTTCTTAATTGTGCAAGTTCAGTGAGAGCATTTGGATGAGCTTTAACATATGCAACATAATTTGAAGTTAAAGCTGACAAATCTGCTGAAGGAGGGTTTTCGTCTAACTTTGAAGATATCTCTCTTCTCATATCTCTCGCAATTATGGCTGGTTGGTTTAAATCTTCTCTTGCATCATATGTAAAATCTTTATATACTTGATTTATTGATAATCCTGTAAGAAGAGTTCCTAAATAAAATAACTTTCTTGCTGGTGATAGTTTGATATATTGTTCTTTTAGTTGTTTTATCATTACATTGCCCTCACCGTTGGTGGTAATTGTGCTTGGTATTGTGTATTTCGTGATTTAAAGTAGAATCCTGATAAACTAAAAACTAATAAAACTCCACAACTTGCAAGCCCCTTATATTCTGGCAATAGTTAATGACTTTATGGATTGCTGATACTCTCGTTCTAATTGAGGATTTCCTTCCAAAAATTGGAAATATTCTTTAGTAGCTAATCTTGCTTCAACTGAATGCTTTTTTGCTTTTTTTATTTTACCGTATAAACGATTGGCTTCTTGAATTAGGGGAGTTCTTGATTGACTTTTTGCTTTCTCAAAATCAACTAAATTACTTCCAAGCCAAACTATGCCTGCCAAAGTGACAGCTGTACAAAAGTTTACAGGTCTCAAATATTGAGATATGTTTTTCATTTTTAATCTTCCTGCTCTATTCTTGGGGCGAGGACGAATGAAAGCATAACATTTCCTGTTGGGAAGTCAAGACGCATAGGGTGGTTGTCTGAGAAGGAAATAGACACCCTAGAAGAAATTTTTGAGCCCTTTCTGAACTTATTAAGATATTCTAAGGAGAATCTAGCTTTGCTTGTGGCAGAGAATATCTCTGCTTCATCGCTTGAAAACTCTGCCTTCGCGGAGTTTAGACCAGAAGCTTCCACTATAAATTTAGTTGGTTCTGCTATAAATGTACAGGCATCTGAAACTACAAGGCAATCATCTATAACTTCAGAGAAGGTTTCTGCATCCATCCTTATGACTGATTTGAATTCCCATTCTGGTAGATCTTTTTCTTCTGAATCTAGATCTAGAAGAGCAAGAGTAAAGTCTCTCTTTATTCTATCTTGGATTTCAAGTCTTAAGATATTATCATTTTTAATAAGTAAAAGTGCGCTTCCGGGCTTACATCTTCTTAAAACTGCCTTTAAATTCTCAAGATTTATTCCTAAAATCTCATTTTTTTCAAGTTCAAAAATTGAAAATAGGTCTGATGGTATGCGAAAATAGACCATGGCCACATTTGCTGGATCTATAGCAGTAAGCATTAAACCGTCTTTATTGACCTTAAGCTTAACTTCAGTAACCAATTCAGATATTATGCCTACTATATCCGAAAATAACTTAGGATTATCGAGTTTCAACCTCATGTTTGTTGAGATAATTAAGAGCTTTTAAGTTTTGTTGTGATTCATGATATAAAGAACCGAATACAAGAATCTGTTATTTCATTTATTTGTATCATTAATAAGGAATAAGCAAATCCTATAAAGCATAGGTTGCTGAGAAATCTATGGTGAAGGAAGAAAGAATTAGGGCAATTACTAAACTATATTATTCAAACCCTAAAGTGCAGGAGGCATTGCTTAAGTTCTCAAAAGATAGAGAAGTTGTTCCAAGATATTTTGAAGGGTTTGGGAAAAGACCAGATTCATTGCAATATAATTCAGATATAATGGGATTGGTCAATAAAGGGGCTACAAGTTTTCATGCATCGGAAGAATTGTGGGAAGATGTACTTGCAATAAATTCCGACATGACTCAAGCGGAATTTAATTTGCTTAGAAAATCATGGGACCTACTTATAGATATAGACTCTTCATTTCTTGATTGTTCCAAGATAGCAACAGACTTAATAATAAAAGCGCTAGAGCATTTTGGGATAAAAAATTATGGAATAAAATTCTCTGGGAGCAAAGGATTCCATATAATCGTCGCTGGAAAAGCTTTTCCTGAAGAGTATAATGGGATGAAGATGAGTGAAATGTTCCCTGAATGGCCTCGAGCTATTTCAGAATATCTTATGTATTATATTAGGAGAGATTATAATATAGAAGTAGGAAAAATATTAAGCAATACTGATATTGTGGCCAGAACCGGCAATAAAGAAAAAGAAGAAAATATAATATGTAAGAAATGTGGAAGAAAAGCTCTGCGAGGAGTGGTAGCAAATTTACACTGTCCAATATGCGGATTCCAGATAAACAGAAGAGACGCAAAAACAAGCAAAAGAAAGTTGAAGTGCATTAATGCTAGATGCGCAGGAATACTTGAAAGTGGGGATGAAAAAGATTACTGGTATTGTGAATATTGCAAGCAGGATGAAGAAAGCAAAGCAAATCTAAATTCAGAAAAAAATCCTGAATATTTCGAAAAACTTAGGGGAGAAAATGCAGAGGCAATAGCTAAACTTGATCTTATACTTGTTGCGCCTAGGCATTTGTTTAGGATGCCTTATTCTCTTCATGAAAAGACATCTCTCGCAAGCGTCGTATTAAAGAAAGAAGAAATAAAAGATTTTGAACCAAAAGACGCAGATCCTTTAAAAATCAAAATAAGAGATTATCTTCCTGAAAACGAAAAAGACGAAGCAAAAAAATTACTCTCTGCGGCGTTAGAATGGAAGAAGGGCAGGGAGCAGCAGGAAGAAGAACAAGTTAAAAAGAAGTATTTCAGCGAGACCAATTTTGAGGTGGGAAATATAGATGAAAAAGATTTCCCTAAACCGATAAAAAAACTACTTAATGGCATAGGTGACGGCAAAAAAAGAGGATTGTTTATACTCCTTACTTTTCTTAAAAGTATAAATTATTCTCCTGAAAAGATAAATCAGCTAGTCAGAGAATGGAATAAGAAAAATGAACAACCATTAAAAGAAGGATATTTGAAAAGCCAGATAGAGTGGCATTTGAGACAGAAAAAGAAAATACTCCCTCCCAATTATGATAATCCCTCGTTCTATAAAGATCTGGGATTGCTTGATGAAAAACCAAACGTGAAGAATCCGTTAGTTGATGCTATTAGAAAGGCGAGGAGGAAACATATTTCTTGAGAACATTTTTAAATAACTTATGCGTGGCATTGGAATGAGAAAAGGGTTGATGTTGTTGGCTTTTGCTTTTGGTCTAATAGTTTTTAGCGGAATAGTTTTTGCTGCGGAAAACGACACTTCTGGAGAGAATATTGATAAGGCATATCAATGCCTTAAAGGAGAGATAGATAAAAGAACAAGTTTGAGTTTTCAGGAAGCTGTGTTTAGTACTCTTGCTCTTGGAAGTTATAAAGAAAATCTGAAAGTTATAGACAATGAAAAATACGGAAGCCAAAGTTGCTGGCCAAAATCGGGGTGTAAGATTAAAGAAACAGGACAAGCATTACTAGCATTAGACCGTGCGGGAAGAAACACCGATCCAATTGAAAAATGGCTTCTTGGAAAGAATGGAACTGCGGATGATTTATCTTGGTTCCTTGAAATAGATATTAGAAATCAGCAAGTAGCTACATGTAGTATAAAATATAAGGGATTGACAGGAAATGTACAGATTGGTGCAGATTCCAAAATTTCTGGAAGCGCAGGCTCATGCCTTAGTATTTCTGATTCAGATTATCTTCTTAAGATAAGGGAGAGTTGCCTTGGAGAAGAGTTTGCAATTTCGTGTAATCAGGACTTTGTAACTACGCTGATTTATCAGAAGACAAGAGGAGATAATAAAGATTGCCTTGGAGAAAACAACATAACTTGTTTCGTTTCTGGAGAGACTCATGCAGCCTCTTCTTTAGGAACAACTGTTGAAAAGATAAAGGCTTCTTGCTTTAAGTCTGGAGGGAGATGCGATTATGAGGGAAGTTTATGGGCTGCCATTGCACTAGCAAAAACAGGGAATAATATTGACATATTTGCACCATATTTGCTTGCACTTGCCGAGGATTCGGGAAGATATTTCCCAGAAGCATTCTTACTTTCCTTAATTGGGGATGATGATTCATTTGATTCTGTAATACAACAGAGAAAGCAAGGCCAATTTTGGGAAATTCAGGGAAGCCCATACAATAGATTTTACGATACCGCTTTAGGATTGCTTGGTCTCAACTCTAGGTCTGGAAGTACAGAAGTTGAGGCAACACAAAGTTATCTTCTTGGAATACAAACCAGGGAGGGATGTTGGAATAATAATAATATTAGAGATACTGCATTTTTACTTTATACTGGATGGCAGAAATCTTCTGGGGGTGGTGGAAGTGGAGGAAGTAGCGCATTATGTGAAGAAGCAGGATTTTCATGCGAAAGATTAAGCGAGTGCCAGGCGATTGGAGGAAGTACTAAAGAAAATTTTGAGTGCACTGGAGTAGGAATATGCTGTTCACTAGAGGTTCCTAAGACAAGTTGTGAAGCAGAAGGAGGAGCGGTTTGTTCGGGAAATACAGAGTGCGATGGAAGAACATTCGAAGCAAGTAGTGGACAGGCTTGTTGTTTGGGGGCATGCATACCAACAGTAGTTGAGAATATATGTGAGGATAGTATTGGAGGAACGTGCAGATTTTCGTGTGAAGGGAAAGAGAGTGCGACGAGCGACAGTTGTGGATTAGATGCAGGAAGCATATGTTGTGTTAAGGAGAAAAGTAGTGGAGGTTCTGGAATGGTGTGGATAATCATTTTGATAATACTGATAATTATAATAGCACTCGCAATTTTGTACAGACATAAAATACAATTGTGGTGGCACTCAAGAAAGGGAGATTTCAAGAGCAGACCTGTTGTGAAGCCTGGAATACCTCCTGCAGGAACTTATAGGCCAATGCAAATGAGGCCAATGTTTGGAGCTAGACCTATGCAAGGTCAACAACCTGCAAGAAGACCCGCGCCTGCAAGATCAGAAAGAGAAAGTGAATTAGATGATACCCTAAAGAAATTAAGAGATATGAGTAAGTAAAACAGAATTATATTTATATAATACAAATTGTTGTAAAAGGTATGAAAAAGATGAATCTAATTAAGATATTTGTTGCGTTTTTAGTCTTTATATCTCTATTTTCTATGAGCATTAGTGCGCTTTCTTTAGATATGAAAGAAAGTTATCAACCTAGAGAAACTATGATTGTTGAAATAACTGGAAATATTTTGTCTCCAATAAATCTTGAAGATATTGAGTTCAAGAGAAAAAATGTCATTGTTCCATTAAACTATGATGTTAAGGTTCTTGGAGAGAGGCATTTTATATGGGCTGTTGCGCCTTTGAATGAAAGCAATTACACTCTTGTGCTTAAAAAAGTGGATACAACTGTAAATGGAGTAAGAGAAGAGACAAGTTATGAAAAGAACTTTAGCATATACGGAAATATAACTTCCTATAGTGTAACTCCTGGCTTTATCTTAACTAATAAAGAGAATTTTACTGTAGAAGTTTTCCTGTATGAAGATGAAAAAAAGGTTGTTAGTATAGACTTTCCGGAAGTTCATGAAGTGACTTTAAGACCTGGAAAGAATGAACTTAAATTTAAAGTCGACTCTGTTTTCGGAAGCGTTTTCAGAGAGATACATCTTGGGTATTATACACTTCCTGCGTACATATCGGGAACAGCAAGGAATAAATATGAAGCGCAAGACAAACATCTTGCATTTGAGCCTGCAACTTTTTACAAAGAAATTGAGATTGACAGAACAGTTGAATATACCATTATCATAAGGAATAGATATAATGAAACAATAGAAGATATTTCCTTGAATTATAATGAAGATTTATTTACAATTACTGAAGATTCAAGATTTGCTTTGGATCCTGGAGAAAGCAGAGAATTTATTGTTAAAACGAATGATCCTGTGAAAGAAGACTTAAGAGAATTCATATATGCAAGATCTGACGATATAGAAATTACAATGCCTATTGAGATATTGATAAAAAGAATAGATGAACAGACTGGAGAGAACTTGCTTTACTGCGAGGAAATCCCTGGAATGATTTGTACAGAAAGTGAAGAATGTGTGGGGGAGAGCGAAAATTCCATACAGGGTGCTTGTTGTTTGGGAATATGTGAGAAAAAAGAAACAGAAAGCGGAAGCAAGGGATTAATTGGGTGGTTTCTCGCAGGTATAATTATTATAGGTCTGGTTGTCATGTTTTTCAAGTATAGGAAATCAAATGCACCAATAGAAGAAAAGAAGTAAATTATGGTTAATGTTTAGATTTCTTCTTTTTTTGTTTCTTTGATGATTTTTCTAAAACTTTATTTTCTGGCTGTGATGCATTCTGCTGTTGCCTAAATAACTGAGGTTCATAAGTTACCAAGCGTTTTGCTAGGAAATCTCTTTCTGCAACGACATTTTTTGCAAGGGCATCATAACTGTGAAGTCTCTGAACTAATTGGTTAATTGCCTGCGTAAGTTCTTCATTCTTAACTTTCAAATTTTCGGGGTAAGTAATTTCAAAATTGGAGGGCATATACTTAAATGCTATAAAAAATAAAAGATCTATTGATGCTACTTCCAAGTCTATTTCTGAAAAAGTAGTATAAAGATCTTTGGAATCCTTGACTGGAATGGGATCATTAATTTTCTTCGAAACTATTACAACTCCTTTTTCCTTAGAAAGTTGTTCAATTAGATTATTCATGGCGGCAGTTACATTCTCAGGAGGTCTTCCAAGTATTTCTAGAATAATTGAGAGCTTAATATTTTCCATGAAAGAGATTATAACAATATCTTTTTAAAACTATTTAAAGTCGCTTTCTAGAAAGAAAAATTATAACAATTATACAGAAAGCAGCAAAGGCATAGGAAATCCACAAACGCATTCTTGCCTCTTTAGAAGTAAAAGTCAGGGTTTTGGCTTCTTTTTTCTCAGAATTTTTTGAGTTTAGTAAGATTACTCCATTGTCTTCCTCTTGCTCGGGAGTTTTTTGTGTACTAACTTCTCTTGTTGAATTGGGGCTTGGTAAAACAACATTGTCTTCCGGATTTCCTGCAGATCCCTCATTAGAACCTTGATCTTCTTCTGTTTCCTGAGAGGTCTCCTCCTCAGAAACATTGGAGGGAGGGTTAAAAACTGAATTTTCTCCACAAGAATTTTCTGAATTCTTAGTTTCTTGCTCAAAAACCCAGGCTTCATTGCAGAAGTTCCAGGTCAAATTATCATTCTTTGCGTCGTCTAGGCTTGAAGTTTGGTGAACTATGCCGGAAGCATTTTTTATATAAATGACCGCATCTGAATTGTCTATCCATTGCTTTTCAAGTTGAACGATAAGATATCTCTCTATGTTTCCTGAGAGATTTATTATATCTCCGTCTTCATTTTCTAAGAAATAAGCGTTTAGATTTACTGTAAATTCGGAATAAAGTTCTATCCATTCTTCTCCAGAATCTGCGCCTGGGGGATTAGATTCTACTTCTGAAATTATTAATGCATTTGCAAATGAAATAAAAAAGATAAAAATAAAGCTAATAGCCGTAGCTTTCATGAAATACAATATTATTTTCAGAGTCGAATAGATAAATGGTGTCTCGGTCATTATTCCATATGCTTGTTTTGGAGTTCCAAAATATATCTGTTCTATTGTCATTTCCGCTTCCTGAGTGCAGATTCACCTCGGAATCTAGAAGAATATTAAACTTATATTGTTTTCTGCTTTCGTCTTTTAATATCCATCCTGAAAGATTAAATGGATTGCATATATTTTTAATTCTGACCATTTCTTCTTCTTCAGATACTTCAACATTTAAACATCCTGAATAATTTGAACTTTTCCATATGCCTTTATTCCATTTAACTGCTTCCTTTTCTGCTTTGTCAAAGGCTTCAAGTTCTGACTCTTCCACAAGGAATTTTGAAGCTAAACCTAAAGAGACAAGTTCTAAATTAAGATATTTTTCATCTTGGGAATAAAGTCTAGCTAGAGTCCGACCATATTTTTCTATGCCTTGTTTCTCAATATAAATATTTTCCTTTTCATAAATTTTTAGGTAATTAAGGGATTTTATATAAAGGGGGGAAGATTTTTCCGGGGAATTTATATTTACTAACCTTACAATTCTTCCGTCTTCTAACTCTAATGTGTCTCCATCTATAACTCTTGCTAAAATAACTGATTCTAACTCTCTTTCAGACTCTGAGAAAATGAAAAAGATATTGGAAATTAATACAGTTAATGCTAGAGCTATTAAAAAGGATATTTTCTTATTCAATTTTTAATATGTGTGGGTTTACTTTTAATGAAGAGATAAATTTTCTTAAATCGACCTTATGTATTTCAAGAGTAGATGTATTTATGTTTGGATGAAAACCTGCAATATCTGCGTTCCAAACAACTTCATCAATAATTAAATTTACATCTTTTGCGTAAATCATGGCAAATATTGAGACTGAACCGGGAGATACGTTTAGATGAAACTTCAGTTCTTCTGGAGAAGCAAAGTGCAGTTTTCCCACATTAAATTCTTTTCTCAAAGACTTTATATCTGCTCTTTTATATGCCTCCATAGCAATGAGGTAAAATTTATTTTTGTCATCCTTTAAAAAAAGGCACTTACAATGCAGACCAGGGATGTTGTTTTTTACTTTAAGAGATTCTTCAACAGTAAAAACTGCTGGATGCTTATGCTCTATAAATTTTATTTTATTTTTCTCTAAAAAGTCAAATAGTGTTTTGTCCATGAGATATATATCTATAAATCAGTTATATAATCTCTGTGCTCCCTACAGACATATATAATCTTTTTGCCAAGATTTATATAAAGATATAATCAATAAAAAAGATGGATGAAAATGAATTTGATTTTATAATAATTGGTGCTGGAGTTGCAGGATTGTCTGCTTCAATGTATGGCGCCAGACTTGGTATGAAAACACTTTGCCTGGGAGCAACTTTCAGCTCAGAACTTGCAGTAGGGGGAGTCATAACAACAACAAATATTGTAGAAAATTATCCAGGTTTTATCAAACTAAGCGGAAGTGAACTTGCGGAAGCAATTGAAAAACATGCCAGAAGCTATGATATGGTAACAATAAGGAATGAAAAAGTGGAAAGAGTCGGTGGAAAATTCGGTAAGTTTTCTATAGAAACTAAAAAAAATAGATACTCTGGAAAAACAATTTTGTTTTCTACAGGAACAAAATGGAAAAAACTAGAAGTTTCAGGAAGCAAGGAATTTGAGAATAAAGGCGTTGCGTATTGTGCATTGTGTGATGCTCCTCTTTTCAAAAATAAAATAGTTGGTCTTGTCGGAGGTAGTGATAGCGCTGCTAAAGATGCACTAGTATTGACAGAACACGCAAAAAAAGTTTATATAATATACCGTGGAGAAAAAATCCATCCGGAAATAATCAATATGAAAAGGGTAGAGGAAAAGATAAAACAAAGAAAAATAGAAATCATAAATAATACTAATGTCGTTGAAATAAAGGGAGGGGAATTTTTGGAAAAGGTTGTTTTGGATAGACCTTTTAATGGAAAAAAAGAGCTAGAGCTGCAGGGATTGTTCATAGCTATAGGACATATAGCATTAACAGAGTTAGCAGAAAAAATTGGAGTGAAACTTGATGAAAAAAAAGAAATTGTAATTAACCATAAGACAAGTGAAACAAACATAATGGGTGTGTTTGCTGCAGGAGACTGCACGGACAAGCCATTTAAACAGGCAATAACTGGTGTTGCTGATGGATGTACTGCAGCCTATAGCGCTTTCGAATTAATAACAAAAGACCAAATAGGCTAATCAAAAAAACGATGTGCCACTCCACCTTAAAAGGTGGAGTTTGAAGAGGCACTCGTTTCATCAAGGACGTAAGTCCTTGAATGCCATCAAGAATTGAAAATTCTTGAGGTTAGGATGTTCAAGATGCAACCTCATCTTAAAAGATGAGGTTTTCTGTCAAGCATCTTGACATAAAACTTAATTAAGTTTTTAAAGTCGGATAGGTTTTAAGCTGAATGAAGAGAAAAGGTTTATCTCCCGTTATTGCTACTGTCCTCCTTATTGCAATAGTGTTGCTTTTAGCGGCAATCATTTTCTTATGGGCGCGGGGCCTTCTTACTGAAAGAAATCAAAAATTTGATGAACCTGTAGAAAATGCATGCGGAGATGTAAACTTCGAAGCTGAAGCATATTTTGATTCTGATAAATACACTTTAGGGGTAGTCAACAAAGGAACCGTCCCAATATATAGTATAGAACTTAAAATAAGAAGAGATGGTGCGATAAGAGATCTTAAGGTATTATCTTTGGAAGATGGAAAATATGGTACAATAAGATCTGGGGAATCTAAGCTTATAGATTTAGGAAATGAGGGGGATATTGAAGTAGGGGATGAGCTTGAAGTTATACCAATAATACTTGGGCAGAAAGGAGGAGTCAAAACACCTTTCCCATGTGAATCTGATCAGGGTCAGAGAATTAATATAAAATCAGAGTGAAATGGAAAGAAAAGGATTATCTGCTATTGTTGCAACTGTTATGATTATAGCTTTGACAGTCGCCGCTGCAGGGATAATAGCTAAATTTGCGATACCTTTTGTCAAAGGAGGCTTAGAAAGTAGTACAGAATGTGTGGATTATCAAGAATATTTTAAATTTGATGAATCTCTTGGATTTAACTGTTTTGAACCAGATGAAAACTTAATTCTCTCTGTAAGGGCCAGCAATAATGTGGGGGGCGATGATAAGATTAAGGGTTTTAATCTTGTTCTATTTGGAGACGGTTTTTCTAAAGTTATTTCTTTAGAGAATAATTTGCAGATAAATGATTTAACAATGTACTCTGGAAACGTAATAGAAATTCCTTCTCCTGGAGAAACATTTAGTTATAATTATACCGAAAGAGGAATTTATAATTTTGCAGAATTGTTTCCTGTATTGAAAACGGGAAAGGTATGCGAAAGAAGGTCTGATAGAATTTCCCTCAGGAGATGCGGATGACGAGAAGAGGGCAGGTTTGGATAGAGACTGTGCTTTATACTTTGATAGGGCTTGCACTGATTGGAATGGTGTTGGCATTTGCTCTTCCAAAAATAAATCAAACAAGAGATGAAATAATAGTAGATCAGACCATAGAATCCTTGAAAGAGCTGGATAACTTGATAAATGGTGTTGCTGATCAGGGCCCTGGAAACAGGAGAACGTATGAAATAGGCATCAAAAGAGGTAGCTTAACCTTTAATTCTGAAGAAGATATAATTGAATTCAGAATAAAAGACTTGGCGGACCTTTACTCTGAAGAAGGTATAGAAATAGAAAATGGGAGAGTAAAAATACTGTCCTCTTCCGGACAAAAGGACAAAGAAATTCTTCTTTCTCTAGACTATGAAAATAAAATAAACATTAGCTATGCTGGAAGAGATGAAATTAAGGAATTTAGTGCGGCTCCAATACCATATAAACTTTCTGTAACCAATGAAAGACAAGTTGTCGGAGAGCTCGTTAATATAAATATAGAGGCCATATCTGGAAGCTCCAATTAACGGCATAATTTAAATAGATAATTGCATAAACAATGTTATGGACCTTGTCATAAATCTCAAACCTCCCATACCTGCTCTTCCAAGAGTAACAGACAAAAGTAAGGTAGATATTAGATATGTTTTGATTGCCCCCTACGCTGTAGCCCATATATATTGGGATGAAAAAACTTCTGAATTAGTTTATGAACTTGAAGAGCCCTTGCTTAACGAGCCAGAAAAGGCTATACTTGACAAGATTGAAGAAGGAATGCTCGAACTCATAAATGTTAATGTGGCTGTTGAGAAGACTTTAGAAGCAACAACAAATTATATAGACAAAACTGCAAGGCTTTTGATTGACGAATTTAATATAAAAATGTCTGAAGAGGGCTATCAAAAAATATTTTATTATCTTTACAGAGATTTTATTGGCTTAAATGAGATAGAACCCATCCTTAATGATTATTATATAGAAGATATAGAATGTAATGGTGTTGGAACAAGTGTGTATGTTATACACAGAATATATAGGAATCTAAGAACAAATATACTTTATTCTGATGTAGATAAACTCGCAAATTTTGTTGAGAAGCTTGCGCAAAGGACTGGAAGATATATTTCCTATGCCCAGCCCCTACTAGATGGCAGTCTACCAGATGGAAGTAGAGTCAATGCAAGTTACACAAAAGATGTTACCTCTAAAGGTCCAACTTTTACAATACGTAAATTTACAAAAGTTCCTTGGACACCAATACAACTTATTGGACTTGGAACTGTGAGTCCCGAGATGCTTGCTTATTTCTGGATACTTCTCGAATACAAGTCTAGTTTTATGATAACTGGAGGTACTGGAACTGGTAAGACAACATTGCTTAATGCACTTGCCTTCTTCATTCCTCCCGAAGCGAGAGTTGTTAGTATTGAAGACACAAGAGAAATAAATTTGCCAAGAGAAAACTGGCTTCCAGCAGTTGCAAGACCAAGCATCGGAATAGGAAATGTTGGTGAAGTAGATCTTTTCTCCCTATTGAAAAGCTCATTCAGACAGAATCCGGACTATTTAATAGTGGGAGAAGTAAGAGGAAAAGAAGCTTATGTCTTATTCCAAGGAATGGCTTCTGGTCATGCCTCTTTGAGTACAATGCACGCCGATTCTGTAGAGACATTGATAAGAAGGTTACAAACACCTCCGATAGAACTTCCGCCGAGCCTTGTTAACACATTAGACTGTGTTGCAGTAATAAGTCATGGATTGGTTAATAATAGGGATATAAGAAAAGTCAGAGAGATTGTTGAAATTATAAATGTAAATAATGACGGTACAGCGATGGTTAATACTCCAATGGTTTGGGATCCAGCAAAAAATGTATTTTACTTCAAAAAGCAAAGCAAAGTCTTTGAGAAAATTGCATTAAAGCATGGAGTAGCACTTGAAAAAATAAGGAGGGAACTTCTTGCAAGAAGTAAACTCCTTTATGAATTATATAGGAATAAAATATTTGATTTTTATGAAGTAGGAAAAATAATCAATGAGTATTATAAAAATCCTGCAGAGGTCCTTACAAAATACGATATAAAAGAGTAAGGTCTATGAAAACTATATAAATATGGTGTCTAATTTATATTAATGGAAAAAGAGGATGTAATATCGCTTGCTCACCTCCTGTCTGCTATGAAAGATTCTGCTATAAAGCTTGAAGAAGCGGTGAAAAAGAAAGATGCTGAAAAAATTACTGAAATAAAAAGAGAAATACTCAGATTTCAAAAAGACGTAGAGAGGGTTATATGATAGAGGAACTTTTGAAAAATATAGATAATGAAATAGACATACTTAAGGAAATAGCCTTGTATAATAATAAATTATCTGAAGCGAATCAGCGAGAGAGAAAAATACTTCTTGCGGCAATAAGCTCCTTGAGAGAAGGAATAAGAATATTAAATGCTTCCGTTCCGAAAATAATGCAGGGTATATCTTTGGCTAAGAAATTGCCTGGAAAACACGAAAGCGGTTTGGAAAGAATATCTTTTAAGAGAAATGAAAAGGGAATGGATGCTGTCTTAAGAAGCGAAGATAAAGAAAGATTCTTATCTGAACTAAGAATAAATAACGAGGCGCTGGAAAAGTTGGGGGGAGAAAAACAAGAACAAGAAGTATCTTATGCCAAATTCAAAGGTTCAAACTTTTATCTTAAAGCATCAAATAGAATGTTTGTCGGACTTGCCAGAAACATGATAAAGCGGGGAAAATTCAAAACACTTGCTACGACCCTTAAAAAATCAAATTTAGACATTTTATTTGAAAGCTATGTTTCTGCAATTTTCTTTACAACTTTTCTTGCTGTATGCTTTTCGGCCGTACTCTATGTCCTTCTTATATTCTTAGACTTCAGTGTGAGCGCGCCATTTATTCAAATATATTCTGATACACATTTGAAAAGAGTAGGAAGCTTAATATGGGTGCCTTTGATCATTCCAATTCTTTTCTTTCTAGGTTCTTATTTCTACCCTTCAACTGAGAGGGGGAGTATAGAAAGAAGAATAGATCAAGAGCTCCCATTTGCTGTCGTCCATATGAGCGCAATATCCGGCTCCGGGATAGAACCAACCAGCATCTTTAAGATAATTGTTCTTGGAAAAGAATATCCTTATCTTAAGAAAGAAGTAAGAAAAATCCTTAATCAAATAAATCTTTATGGTTATGACCTGGTTACCGCACTTAACAATGTTGCCAAAAATTCACCAAGCAAGAAACTGTCTGAGTTGCTTTCTGGGATGGCTTCTACAATAACTTCTGGGGGGAGCCTATCTAATTTCTTTGAAAAAAGAGCTGAAACATTATTGCTTAATTATAGACTCGAAAGAGAAAAATTCACCAAATCTGCTGAAACTTTCATGGACCTCTATATAACTGTGGTAATCGTAGCGCCCATGATCCTCCTACTTATTTTCATACTTCTCTCGATAAGCGAGTTTGGGCCAAGTATCTCTCCAGGATATATTGCATTTATGATAATTGCTATAATCACTTTAATCAATATTATATTCCTTGGAATAATTCATATTAAACAACCTGCATACTAAAATGAAAATAAAAAAAGTTCACTGGATAGGAATTGGATTCGGCTTAATACTCATAGTCGCAGGTTTAATCTTTTTTCTTAGTAATGAAGAAAAAAACTTGCTATTCTTTATAATCGGATTGGGAATAACTGTAGGAATACTTCCATTTATTGTGGATGTAATTGTTCAAAACAAGAAAGCGCAGGAGATAAATGAAATGTTTCTTGAATTTTCTAGAAATCTCGCTGAAAGTGTTGCAACAGGGACACCTATAAGTAAGAGCATAATTAATTTGAGTAGAAGGAATTATGGCCCTCTAACAGAACACATAGAAAAGTTGGGCAATCAAATTTCACTTGGAATTCCTCTAAGTAAAGCTTTATTTATTTTTGCAAGAGATGTAGATAATAATGTTATAAGTAGAGCAGTCTCCCTTATGAGTGAAGCAGAAAAGGCAGGCGGAGAGATTGCCGCGATATTAAATTCTGTTTCTCTATCTATAGCCGAGATAGAAAAGTTGAAGAGTGAAAGAAAAGCAGCCATATCTGGCCTAATAGTTCAAGGATATATAATATTCTTTATATTTATTGGCATAATGCTTATAATGGAATTTAAAATTTTGCCTTTAGCTTTGCAGATAGATACGTTGAGCGGATTAAGCCATGGATCTGTAAGTGCTACCGCATCGCCAGGTCAAGGCAATGCAGGGGAATCACTGCCCAATCTGTTTCTCTATCTATTGCTTGTTCAGGGATTCTTTACAGGATTTGCAATAGGGAAACTGGCCGAGGGTTCTTTAAAGGCGGGAATAAAGCATTCTTTCATAATGATCGTATCTGCTCTGCTTATTTCTACGGGAGTCAGGGCATTTATTTAGTTACAAGGTAAAATAACTCATTATCCGATCTAAAAATTTTAAACTTGTATTCGAGTCTTGAAAGCATTTTTTCAAACCAAGTCCTGTTTGGAAACTCCATCTTTTTACCCGAGATCTTTCTTGTTGGGAAACTAACTAGGATAAATTTGCACTTTACAATTTTTATTATTTTTTCAGCAAGTTTATGGCCTTTCTTTTCTATTATATCTAAAACCTTAAAGATTAAAACCAAATCTACTGTGGGCAAGGAATTATCTATTTTTCTTAAGTCGTATATAAATGTTTTTCCTCTTATTTTATTTTCTTCGAAAAAGGAAGATACTAAAGAAAGATCTGAACTATTTATATCGGAGGCATAATATTGTATTTCTGGTTTTGCTAGTGCGATAGGATTGAGTCCACATCCCAGATCAAGTATAGAAGAAATCTGCAGGGAGTCAATTATCTTTTTAAGTTCTGGATAGAAATTGGCCCTTTCTGATGTAGAAAGGTGGTTCTTAAGAATATTGTCCTTGTTTCCAGATATGTCTGAAGATTTCCTGAATCTTCCAATATAACTCCTAAGATTATGTCTTATCTCTTTTATGAGGACCTTTTTGTCTTTCTGGTTTAAATCTTCAAAATTTATTTTTTTGTTCTGCATAGATTCTGTAAGTAAGACCCTTACAAAATCTGAATCTGCTCCAGATAACTCTTTCTTTTTCTTTATTTCAAAAATAAATTCATCAATTTTATCCATGCTTTTCATTTAATAAATAGCATGAGAAGTTATATAAATTTACTATTCCAGAGTCTTCCATGAAAAGGAGAGGTTTAGCTCATTTAGAAATAGTACTTGCATTTGTTCTATTTATTGGAGTTATAGGATTTGGATTTTATTTTCTTGGACACAGCAATAAAGTAAATTTAGTTGAGAAAAATTTAGATTATATCGAGAGAGAGATAAAAAAAGACCTTACGTCTGAAGCTTCAGCACAAAGTTTAAAGATCAATACAAGAACGGGAAATTCATTTGCTGTTGAGCTAACCAAGGAAAGTGGAGAGAATTTTGCAGTAGAAAATTCCTCAGGAGATGTGATAAATTCGAAATTTGACAATGGGATTTTATATTTTGATGCACAAAGCGGAGATATTTATACAATAAGAAAAAGCTTAGATATAAATGAGATAAATGATTTTTCAGGGAGTCTACCTGCACATGATGAAAATAATTACAAGCTCGGGCCAGAAATAGAATCAAGTGTATATTCTGAAGAAAAAGCTCTTGGACTTAATGAAAGCTATTATAATAATTATGGAACTCTTCTTGAGAGATATGGTATAGGAAACAGGGTCAATTTTGGATTTCAAATAATTTTTGAGGGAGATGGAAGAATAACTGCTGAAAGCGAAGTGCCTGAAAGTTATGAAATATTTTTAAGAAGTGAGAGGGCCGAATTTTTAAGAAGCGGGGGAGAATTGGAATTTGCGGAGGTAATAGTTAAGGTATGGTAAATAAAAGAGGACTGCTTAGAATAATTGAAGTCATGATAGCCTCCCTTATAATTATCTCTTCTGTGCTTATCGTAGTTACAAATAGAGACATAGGAAAAAGAGAAAATTTATGCTCTGAAATTCCAAATCTCTTAGAAGAGCTAGGTAAAAACAGAGATATAAGAGAGCAGATATTAACTGACGACGCAAGCGGAGCTAATAGCTTCCTAAGAGAGAGGATAAATAATCCTGCCTACTTATTTGAATTTAAGATATGCGAAGTTGATGATATTTGTACTAGCAATCAAGTAACTGCACAAGATTCAAATGTATGCGCTGGAGAGAGGATTATAAGTGCAAATGCCCAACAACAAAGTGGGTTTAATCCCAAGAAAGTAAAATTATTTCTCTTTAAATACGGATAAATACTAACAATCTTTATAAAGTTCTTTAGTGTTTGAGAGATATGAAAAAGGCGAAGAGATTAATTAGATATTTTATTGTTATTATTGCTATTTTTTCTTTCTTATTTTCTATTAATTTTGTTGGTGCAGTTACTGCTGGAGATATATTAATTGTTGGGTATTCTGGAGGTTCAGGGCAAATTGAGGGACTTACAAAAGTTGTGGATGGACAATATACTTATACTGTTCCTGCTGGAGTTACTCAAATTAAGGTTCAGCTCTGGGGGGCGGGCGGTGGAGGAGGGGCGGGAGGAACTGGGAGCTTAGGAAGTAGTGGAAATCTTGAGGGCGGAGGTGGAGGCGCATATGGCGAAGTTATTTTAGATGTTTCTAGTTCACAAACATATAATGTAGCTGTTGGAGCTGGAGGGAATGGTGTAGGATATAACTTACAAACTCCCCCTACTTCAGGAGGCAATTCTGTTTTTGGAACATATTATGCAAATGGTGGGAGTGCTGGCGCTGTTATACCTAATGGTTGGAATTCGCATCCCGGAGGAACCGGAAGCGGAGGAACATTCAATACTCCTATTGGAACGAATGGGGGGAGTGGTGGCTCGATAGGGGCGGTAAATGGTTGTGGTAGTGGAGGAGCAGGAGGCGTAGCTCCTGGAGGGAATGGAGCTCAAGCTGGCCCAAGTGCGGGGGCTGGTGGAGGAGCTTCTGGAGGAGGTGCGGAATATGCAGGGAATGGGGGAGCGGGAGGCAATTGCGTACTCGCACAAAGTGGTCAGAACATCCCAGGAGGGAATGGATTTTTGTATGGAGGTGGAGGAGGAAGTAGTGGAGTGACTACTCTTGCTGTAGGAAATGGAGGGAAGGGTGCAGAAGGACAGGTGAAAATAACTTATCTTTCTGTTGGGAGCCAAGGAAGTCAAACAGTTCAACCTACTTCCGGTTTGTGCGTACCTAATCAAACAATTATTTCATTATATCAAGAAAGCAATTCTCATGGAGCGATTTATAACCAAACATTCAATGATGTAAATGCTGGAATTGGTGTATGTTATGATAAAATTTTTGGATTCAATTATACTGGAGATACAAATCCTCAAAGATGTGGAGCCGAGAATGCAAATTCTGTTGTTAAAGTGATTAGCAAGAATAATGCACATGTAGAAGATAAATCTTTGAATAATTATCCATATAGTTTATGCTATGGTGATTTGAATTGTAAACTTGAAGATAAAACATACACCCCATCTGCAAATGAGAGAGCAGTACTTTACTTATCATCCAATACAAACGCACATGTATCTAGCACGGCAGGATATGATTTTATTGTTTATTGCACAAGCAACAATGGGCCTGTGCCTGGAACTGGAGAAATTATTTCTGCAGAATGGAAAGATGAATTTGAAAATAATTTGGCAGTGGATGAAAATGGAAATAATAAAAGCAATGTAAATTCTACCGTAAAATTAGTTGCTAAAACTACTTTTATAAATACTGAAATTACATTTGATATAAAAGAAGAAGATACTGGCTTACCTGATGCAAATATAAGAACTGGAGCAATAGCATTGAAAGCGACTACAAATGGTGAGGGAATTGCTTCTATAAGCTGGCTCATAAATGACACTGACATGACTAAAGCAGGAGTAGGGCCTGCAGAATTTTATTTCACTGCAAGCGTGTTTGAAGAGAGTAAACAGAGCGGTATTTTGCTGACAAGCAAAACTCCTACGCCTCCTGAAAAAGAAATTGAAATTGAGATAGCTGGAATAAAAGATAAGGGGTTGTACTTTACAGGAGTGCCTGTTGAGATAAGTTATGTGCTTAGAAAGCCTAGTCAGGGAAGAGGATTAGAGTTAACCTGGAAAATAATTGAAGACAATTATGAAAGTGATGATTTGACTTTCGATTATACTTTCCAAAATCCTGGGCAGAAGACAATTCATCTTACTGCAACAAATTCTTTTGGAGGAAGAGCAGAAAGGCAGGTAAGTGTCCTTGCAATAGGAGATAATGGTATATTTGCATTTATAGATAATCCGAGATTTAATGAAGTTTTGCCTGTAAGCAGTGACAATGTAAGAGTATTATATAATGCAAGCGGGAGCTACGTCGTAAATAGTACATATGATAAAACTCAATGTTTAGACATTTTGGCAAGAGGAAGATTAGTCTGTCTTGCCGGAAGATGCCCTAACGCTGTTGGAAACCCTCCAGCTGGATGCAGTGCACTAGTTGAAGAGAATAATAAAGGATATGAAAATCTTAATTTCACTTGGACAAGATATGGAAAAAGTTCAATAAATACCTTTTCAAGATTTGGTTTGAAGCAGGATTACACCATATTTGGAAACAGCGAGTATTCTAATAAATTAAATGACAGAGCGTTTAAACTTGTCCTTAATTATACCAACGAGAGTGAAGATTTAAGTCTTCAACAGGAATTTATGAGAAATTATACTATTGGGCAATGCATCAATGATGGAAGGGGATTTGTTAAAATAGATAGTAAAGGAAATGTACTGAAAGTATTGGAAACAACTAACAAGAATAGTGGGGATTTTGACCCTAATGCGTGCAGGGCAGTTAGTGGAATAGTCTGCTGTCCAACAGGACATTTATGTGGAGCAAATGGATGTTATATTCCTGCTTCTACACCAGATATAGTAGAAGACTTGCCTGGATGCTCAAGATATAGAACAGAACTGGCGTGTCTTGACGCTGTAGAAACAACTAATGCCTGCAGTGATGGAGGTTTGACTGCCGCTACCTCATGTCAATGGGTTGAGCAAACAGGAGGAAGTGGAGAATGCAAGGAGTATACTAGTATAATTGAGACGAGCAATGGGGCGGTGGCAGGAACATGCGTACAAGGCGTGAGAAATCTTACCTCATGTGTTAATGGATTCAATAAGATAAAAATAGACACCACGTATACTGGAGGAAGTAATCCTGCAAATAGTTGTTTAAGTGAGGATGACTGCAAGAATAAAGCTGGAGAATTTACAGTACCATGTGGAAGGCCTGCGTTTGAATTGCCTTTCTTTGGAATAGAGCAACTATTAAGTGCACTTCTGATAATAGCTATAATCTATTCAATTTTAATTAAGACTAGATATATACCTAAAAAGAGAAAATAAAATCGGGCGGTATATTTTTAAAATACCTTTCACTTGGGAATGTATGAGAAGAGGTTTGATTTTGTTGTCCCTTGTAATTGTGGCGATATTATTGATAAGCCCCGCATTAGCTAATGTAAAGATTCAGTCTGAAAATCTTAAAAGATTATACTCTGGAGGAGATACCATCACAGGTATAATCAAAGTGAACATTACAAATGAGCCTGCAAACAATCAGGTTGTAACTAATTTTAAGGGGAATATAACTTTAATAGAGCTCATAAGAGCAAATAATCTTGCTGAAGGAATCAATTATAATTGTAGTATCTATGGATGCAATGCAGGTTATGAAGACGAGGGGAGTGTCAATACACTCTCTGTTGATTCTTCTTCTGCTGAATTTGTAGGCTTCAAACTTAATAGAGCAGATAGAATTGATAGTTTAGATGTGGTAATTTCAAGCGACTCTGGCCCTTCGTGTTCCCCCCAGTTAAGTATTGATGTACTTGGAAAAGAAGAGTATAGATTACATAATACTAATTACACGAGTGAGAGGTGCGGTTCTAAGAATTACGGATGCTTTGATCTTTCAAGAGCAGACAAAAAAGTTGAAATAGGCTCTGAGGGAGTATGTGAGCAAATGGAATTGTGGCCAGCTCCAGCTTATGAGATCAGTGCAAAAATTACAAACAGCACAGGCACTACTGGAATAATAAAAGCTGAACTACTTGATGAGCAAGGAGGAGTTTATGGGGCTGTTGGAGAGTGTGAAATGCCTCTACAAAAAGAAAGCGTTGAAGAACTAAAATGTACAATAGGCAATCCAATCATGGAGCGAAAAAATTATACAGTATGTATTTCAGCAAGCGGAGGAAACTATAAGATAAATGCTGAAGACTCTGGAAGAATATGCGGTTCTGCTAGGACAAATCTAGGATTTGGATTCAGCTTTGATTATGAAGTATCTGCACAGGCATTAGAATATGATGAAGTAAATTTTTCCTTAAACGATGCGTTCGGAAGAGCTTATGGCGGGCTGGAGATTGGGCAAATTGCAGACGATTATTTGAATGAAATCTATGGAGGAAATTGTTCTGATGGATGTTATATTCCTCTTTTAATAACAAGCAACTTGGACCAAAATATAGACTTTTCAAGACCTAAAGCTGAGTACTTTTTCCAAGGCAACAAATTAAGTGAAGAGACATTTTATTCTCTTGAAAAGAAAGATGCTGTAATAAATGCAAAAAATATGGAGCTCGATTTGGAAAAGGCCGAATTTACAATACCTCTTAACTCAAGTGAAAATAAATTAAGAATATTTGTTGGGGGAAGCAAGATCTATAATGATATAGCAATAAACATAACTAAGGGTTTTGATTTTGACATAATCCCTAAGTTTGCTTTGATAGGCATACAAACTGAATATTCTATTCTTACAAATGACAATATAAGTAAAACAGAATGGAAGTTTGGAAATTCTGCTGTAAAACAAAGCAATGGAAAAAGCATTACAAATAGAATAGATGAAGGGGGTGAATATACTCTTGAAGTAAAGGCGACAAATACTCGCGGAGCTGTAAGTATTAAAAACATTAAAGTAATTGTTGGGGATCCTGAGGAATCTTTAAAACAATTGATAAATCAATCAGAAACAGGAATAAAAAAGATAGAAGAATATCTAAATACGCTTCCTCAATGGGCAAAGAGCAAGATATCTGAAAAAATTGAACTTGAAAAACTAAAAAGCGAAGTGATTACCGTGAAAAATGTTGACAATGCAGGAGATGAAAACAAGACTATTGCATTAATAGATAGAATTAGCGCTTTAAATATTCCAATTTCCATAAAAGAATCTGATAAGGGTAGTTTGCCATTAGCTTTAGGATTCTCAAATATAAATACAAAATATATAGAAAAAATCTCTGCCTCTGAAATATCTGATGCACAGAGAGAAGAATTTACTAATAATCTCCTTTTCTGGATAGATGAAAATTATGCTCCCTTAGTAGAGTTTAAAGTTATAGAAAAAAATACTGCCTCCGGGCCGGAACCATTAGTTACACAAATTTCAGTTACTCTGAATAAGAAGAAAGAAGAGCTAAGTGAGTCTTATTTGATTATAGATTATCCAATTGAAAATATTTATTTTGCTGAAGATTATGGTGCTATCGAAATAGTATCTGACGAAACAAGCACAGGCACTTACATTCTTGCAAATGAGGAAAATAAAATAGAGTTTATGGTAAGTGGAAAAGTTGAATTCTCTGAGCTCGGAATGTATATCTCTCCAGTTGTTAGCGATATTGGGAGTTATGCAAATATTGATTTTGAAAAAAAGCAATTCCCTGCTGGTCTTTTAACCTTCTGGGTTGCTATATTAATTATATGTGCGCTTGTTGTTTATATAATACTTCAAGAATGGTATAAGAGGCATTATGAAAATTACCTCTTTAGAAATAAAGATGATCTATATAATTTGATGAATTTTATATATAATACTAGAAAAGGAAGCATAACTGAACAGGAGATGAAGAAAAAGCTTCTAAGCAATGGGTGGAGTGGAGAACAGATCTCATATACTGCCAAGAAACTTGATGGGAAAAGAACAGGGATGTTTGAAATACCTATTTTCAGGTTCTTTGAACAGAAAAAAATAAAAGAAGAAATGGAAAAGAGACAGAATATAGGAAATAGAAGCGGAAGATTTATTAAAAGACCGAATTTAGGTGTATAATGTTAAGGATTATAAAAAAGTTTTCTAAAAGAATACTTGCAACTCTTTTTGGAAGAAAAGATAACATAAAAATAGGTTTTTATGGTCCTCCTAATGCTGGGAAGACTAGTTTAGCAAATAAAATATGTAAAGACTGGACTGGGGAAGAGATAGGAGTAGTAAGTAAAATACCTCACGAGACAAGGCATGTGCAGTTTAAGGAAAAAGTAGAGATAAAACATAAGGGGAAAGTGCTTATGTTCAAAATGGTCGATACTCCTGGAATAGCCACTAAGATAGACTATGAGGAATTTATAAAATTCGGAGTTAAGAAGAAAGATGCTAAGAAAAGAGCTAAGGAAGCAACTCAGGGAATTATAGAGTCAATACAGTGGCTTGATGATATGGATGCAGTTATAGTAGTTATTGATGCTTCTGAAAATCCTTACTCGCAAGTGAATATTACAATAATAGGAAATCTTGTTGCAAGAAAAATTCCTCTCCTGATAGTTGCAAATAAAATAGATTTGAAGAAAGCGAATATGAAGAAAGTTGAAAATGCATTTCCAGAATATGAGGTTGTGGGAATAAGTGCAAAAGAAGGAATTAACATGGATGATTTTTACGAAGCCTTATTCAGGCTGGCAAAAAAAGCATAAAATGATAAAAAAGAGCAAGTTTAAAGGATTAAGCCTGCATGTAATACCCTATTCTGAAATTCGAGACTTGAGTATAGGGGAGAGAGTGAAGAAAGTTTTGAAACTTATTTTGGGGAGCAGAATAGTTATAATTCAAGGAAGATTAAGGCCAGAAGAAGAAGCAAGATTGATAGAGGATACTATGGCTATGGTCGAACATATTAAAAATTTTAAAGGAATAGAATTGGCAGTCATAGAACCTAATATGAAAGAGGAAAATTTACTTATAAGAATGAAGCATGGACTTGCTAAGAGGCTTGTTGGAGAAAGTAGCGCCCTTACAATAATAGGCCCTAGCTCTCTAGTCAAAGAAATAAAGAAAGATCCAAAAAAAATGGAAGTATTACTTGGTTAATTAACTTCCATTTTTGTGTAAAGGAAAATCTTTTGTTTCTATCTGAAAGTTATCATTTTTATGAATTTTAAATATTACTTTAAAATCTTCAGATTTGCTTATCTTTGTAAAAAGATAAAGTATTTTAGTGATACATGCCATGGAAAATTTTGAATAAGGCTTTGAATCTAGCTCATCCTTAATCTTTTTTATCTCTTCTGAAAAACCCTCCTCCCAATTTATTATAGCTTTATTCATTACTCCGATAAGATAATTCTCATCTAGATCTAATTTATGAGCTAACTCGTCTCGGACATCGTTTAAAGCCTTTAGTGTTTTAAATTCTGTATCACTAATTAAACTTTGTTCTTCTAGATATTTTAATCTGTTCATATGCTCTTTAAATTTTTTATTTTTTGAATATCCGTAATTAATATTAAATAATTTTAAGGAAATATACTCAGCATAAATTGCTAATAAAAGAATTACTTCTCTCCCAAAGTAAGATAAATTTAGTGTATTTATATCAGCGATTAGGCTATGAATCTTGTGTAGATCTGTCTCTTCTTCCATATAAAAAGACAATAATTAGCTTATATAAATCTTTATTAACCTTTTAACTTATTGAAGTTTATGCCCTATAGATGTGTTCATTGCAATAAAATTTTTGAAGATGGCTCTGATGAGGTGCTTAATGGATGTTCTAGTTGTCACAGCAAGTTTTTCTTTTATATAAAAAAGGAAAAGCTACCCGAAATACTTAAGAGTGGTATTGCGGAGATGGAACTTAGCTCGAATGAAAAGGATCAAATAGAAAAGGATGTAAGAGAAATCACAGGCATAGAAAATGAAGAAACCCCAGTATTTCTTGACTTTGAAAGTGTTAAAATAGTTAAGCCTGGAAAGTACTTGATAGACATATCTAAGCTTTTCTCTTTTGATAAACCTCGAGTGTATAAGCTAGAAGATGGAAAGTATATTGTAGATTTAAATGTGGGAAATTAATAAGGAATAGTTTAAAAGTAATTTATTCTTATAAGAAGCATGGGCGAGAAAGAGTTTAAGGTCTTGAATGCTAAAGTAAAAACTATGGTAGCCTTATTAAAGGATGCTATAAGGAAAGAAAAAATTAAGGCAGACCTATTTATTGGGGGGAGCTTTGCTAAAGGCACATTGCTGGAAAAGGAGAAATATGATGTGGATCTATATGTAAGATTTGAGAAGAAAAGTAAAAATATATCTTCTTCTTTAAGCAAAATAGTAAAAAGAGCATTTGGAAAGAGGGCAATTAAGATACACGGAAGCAGGGATTATTTTCAGATAAATGTTGGTGAAAATCTTGTAATTGAAATAATACCAGTTCTGAAAATAAGAAATCCAAAAGAAGCAGAAAACGTCACAGATTTAAGTTATTTTCATGTTAATTATGTGAAAAACAAAATAAATGAAAAATTAAGGCGGGAAATTCTATTAGCGAAAAAATTCTGCCATGCGCAAAATGTGTATGGGGCAGAATCATACGTAAGAGGATTTTCTGGATACGCATTAGAATGTTTAATAATTTATTATAAATCCTTTGAAAAAATGTTGAAAGAACTTTTAAAAGTAGAAGAAAAAGTTATTATTGATCCCGCGAAGCATTATAAGAAAAAAGAGGAGATATTAAGAGAATTAAACGGAGGGAAATTGAAAAGCCCTGTTGTCTTTATAGACCCCACATTTAAGGAAAGGAACGTTTTAGGCGCATTATCTGTAGAGACATTTGAGAAATTTAAAGAAGCGGGGAGAAAATATCTAAAAAACAAAAATGAAAAATTCTTTAAAAAAGAAGAAATAAATTATGAAAAATTAAAGGAAAAATTAAAAGAAAGAGAAGAGTTTGTGAAAATAAGATTGACAACAAACAAGCAGGAAGGAGATATTGCAGGAAGCAAACTGCTTAAGGGATTTAATTATGTGAAAAATTCTTTAGGAAAGTATTTTGATGTTCTTAATTCTGGGTTTGAATATAAATCGGGAAACAATGGAGAAGGATGGATAATCGTTAAACCGAAAAACGAGATAATAATTAGAGGTCCTCCGATATCAATGAAGAAACATGCTGAAAAGTTTAAGAAAATGCATAAAAACTTCTATGAAGAAGAAGGAACCTTATATTCTGAATTTGAAATGCTTCAGACAGCAAGACAATTCCTAAAAGAATTTTCAAAGAAAAATAAGAAACAATTAACAGAGATGGATATAATTAATGTTGAAGTAAATTAAAATTATGCCTAAGTTTATCTCTTTCTCTTTCATTAGCAATTTTATTCAAGGAGTTCAAAAGACCTAATAAACCTACTAGGCCTGTAATTCCAAACTCTGCTGATGTATGATAAATATCTTCATTCGCCCTATAATGTGCTTCACAATTATTAATACTGCCTGATCTTCTGCATTCCATACTATGCGCCATTCTATTGGCAAATATCTGTTTATCACCATACCACCTAGATAATCCGCTCACATGCGATAAAATAGGTAAAGCTAATGTGGCTATTGCAATTCCAGCATATTTTTTTATATTTTTCATCTTCAATTCTTCAAACTCTTTTCAACAATACTATGAAGTGATTGCGTGAAGAAATCTGAGTTAAGCCAGATGGCCATTTCTTCTTCTGAACTTTCAGGAGTAATCATTAATAGGGCTTGAGTCTTATCTGACATGAAAAATCTTGCAGGAGAATCCAAGGCTCTTGCCTTTATTCCATGTTTAAGTGAAAGTTTCTTAACTTTTTCAGGTTCTCCAGATAAAGCAATTTTTACTTTAATATTATTTTTAGCAAGTTTTTCCAAAGCTGGAATTAAAACTCTTGACTTATCTTCAAAGTCAAGTGCTGATGTACATATCATTACTTCTTTTTTAGAACTTTCAACTAATTCTCTAAGCTTTGAAAGTATATTTGATCTTCCTTTTACTGATCCTGTTATCTCATGTGATTTAATAGGATTTATTCCAGTTGTATGCAACTGCTCTAGTTCTGTGTATTCTGAAGTTGTTTTTAGATTAGACAATGAGTTTACCTTTTCATTGGCTGTCTGAAGGGTTTCTGACTTCATCTTTTCAATAACTTCTGTTGGCTTTACTGCGATGTACTTCACAGGTTTTCCAATTTTAACTATCGCAAATCCACGTTTTTCCAAGGATTCTAATACATCATAAGTTCTTGACCTTGGTACATTTGAAATCTCTGCGATTTCTCCAGCTGATGCAATACCTTTTGAAAGCAAGGCAAGCCAGACTTTAGTCTCATAAATATTAAGATTAAAGTATTCCTTTACTCTCTTTACCAATTCTGGTTTAATTATCATGTATCAGTGATAAAAAAAGGGTATATAAATCTTTCTACTTTGTTGTAACTTCTAGGTGACACGATTATATGAGATATGCTATGGCCAAGGCTACAAAGCACCCAACGCTTATGAAAGGTAAGGCTGGATAGAACTTTCCTTTTTCTGATTTGTATAATAAAAAGGCCAAGGCTATGGTTGCTCCTATTGAAACTAACAAAGAAGCGAACAGGCCTAAAGAATTAAGAACTGTGCCTGCGAGAATAATTGGAAATACTATATCTCCCCCGCCTAAAATTGCGACACTTACTTTTACTTCTTTCTTTTTTCCAGATTTCTCTGCTTCTTTAAGCAATAATTTGTCTTTCTTTGATAAGTAGGGAACAAAGAATCCTGAGAAGACTTTAACCTTATTTATCTGGTAATGTGCCATTTTTTGCATAAACTTTGCATGCCATACTGCATACATATCATATGCGGAGAATATTATGAAGAGCAGGACAGCTGTGCCCACATTAAGTAATGGAACAAATATTGCCGCTATTCCAGGATAAATTAATAGTTCAGTCAAGTTATGAACTATAATGTTTCTTCTGAAAACTTTGAAGTAAGCGAGGATTAAAGCGACACCTAAAACAATTAGAGAGGCATAGGGGAAAGTTTTGAAAGGGGCAAATAAAGAGACAGCTATTGCAATTATGACTACAATAAAGAACCATATTCGAAGAAGCAACTCTGCTTTAAAGCGCATCAAAAAAATTATGGCAATTATTGCTATAATAAAGGCAAAAACAATCGACCAGAGATTTTTAGTTTTGGAAGTTTCTTGCGGAGGTTCTAATCCATAAGGCAGACCATGACTTGTGATATTTATTATTGTCTCGTTGTCTAGTTGTATTGGAATTATCTCTGGCTTGTATAAATTAAGAACAAATATCCCCACTAGTTGAGCAATAAGAAATAGAACTAATAGAATCGCTGTAACTTTAATGGAATGTTTCATAGAGAAATTTATGAAAGGAAGTTTTTAAGGGTTTACTTTAATCTAACAGTCTCAAGATTTCTAGGAACAATTGTTTCTGCTCTGTTAAGTTTATACAAAGTAGAAGCAAGGTCTAGAGATTTAGAAACTTCTCCGTGGTTTATTAAAATCTTCTTTGGTTTTGGAATCATCCTATTTACATATTGCAATAATTCTCCTCTTCCTGAATGTCCTGAAAGCCCGTATATTAAAGCTGTTTCCATTTTTATAACAACATTATGGCCGTCAATAGATACTTCTCCAGCTCCTTCCTGAATCTTTCTACCAGCAGAGCCCGGACCCTGATAAGATGAAAGTATTAGAAGATTATTAGGATTATCTGCAAGATTTTTGAAATATTCAACGGATGCTCCACCAGTAAGCATTCCAGATGTTGCGATAATAATACAGGAACCTCCCTCTATGACTTCTTTTCTCTCTGTTGGGGAGCCTACGCGTTTGAAAATATCTGAAAGAAATGGGTTGTTATCTTGGAATATTTGGTTTCTGACTGAGGCCGCTAAATAATCTGGATAAGCTGTATGAATTGCATTAATATCCCATATCATCCCATCAATATATACTGGAATTTTTGGTAGAAATCCTGTTCTAATTGCTTCTTCTACACGAAGCATCGTCTCTTGTGCGTGACCGGTTCCTAGTTCTGGAAGCAAGACTTTTCCACCCCTCTCTATCGCTTTCTTGACTAGGACTAAGAATTTTTCATCAATTTCTTTTCTTGGGGGTAAAATATCATCTTTTCCCCCATATGTGGATTCTATCATTAAAGTTTCAACTCTTGGAAAATGGTTCACTGCTGGATCAAGGATACTTGTTTTTCTATAATTTGTATCTGCGCCATAAACCAGATTGTGAAGCCCATTTCCAATGTTTATATGGGTTTGTGCTGAACCAAAAGTATGGCCTGCGTTGTAGAATGTTATTCTTATATCTGGGGTTATATCGGTGACTTCTCCATAACCTAACGTGATAGAATGTCTTACCATCTCTTTAACATCTTCTGCCTTATATAGTGGATGCGTCGCCTGTTTATATGCTACCCCTATTAAATCTAGACACATTAAGGCACCTATATCTCTGGTTGGCTCAGTCATATAAACTGGCCCCTTATATCCCATTTTGTAAAGATAAGGAACAAGACCTATGTGATCTAAGTGCGCATGTGAAACTATCACTGCATCTATTGAATTTATGTCTCCTATTTCTGCTATGTTGAGATAAGGAAATCTCTCTGGTCCTTCCTGAACTGCTACGTTTATCCCGCAATCCATTAAAATTTTCGAGTTCGGGGTATGTAAAAGAATACAGGAACGTCCAACTTGCCTTCCTCCGCCAAGATATGTAACCCTTATCCACAAATCCATTTTTTCTGAGCTCCAATCTGTATAAATTTTCTTTCCTATTTCATTAAGGAATTTTCTTCTATATGTATTATTCGCGTAGAGTACAGAACGAATTTTTTCTGTTATTTTAGAAGGAATGGAGGGAGATCTTTGCACAGATGGAGACCAGAATGTTGATCTTCTTATATCTGAGAGTAAAGAACCTTGTTTGCCTATAACTAAGCCAGGTTTTTTAGCTTCTATTATTACACTTGATCTTTGTACATCAAAAATAACATTTGTTATCTCCGCTTCTTCTGAAATTAGTGCTCGTATTGTCTTTTCCGTTTCTGCTTCAGGAGCAAGAATGCTCTTATCTGCTCTTAGCTCTATTCTTTTCTTTATTCTATTTACTGCTTTTTTTATCTCTTCTTCTCCTTCTCTGAAAAATTCTTTATCTTCTGTGTATAGGACTATATTTGCGCCTTCAAAAGTAGCATCGCTTATTTTGCGAGATAGTTCGTCCTTTATGTTTTTTAAGATGTCTGCCATGTTTAGATTAAATAAATGAATGTGAAATTATTTGTATTGTGGTAGAATTTCCTCAGAAACTGCGTGAGTTATTCCAGATTTTGTTATTGTAAAAACATCAATACCGTTGCCGGATGCTGTATCTCTTTGTGTAGATGATTTTATACATTCTTTTGCCAACTCTATTCCTTCTTTTATTGATAACCCTTCTTTATACTGTCTTTCCAATAAACCGATTACAAAAAGCATTCCGCTTCCTGTTGCATCATAATCTTTTATCAACCTTATATCTCCTGCTGGAGAAATAGCATATATTTCAAATGTTCCATCTTCATTAAATCCTCCACAAATGCTTCCTACAATATTTGGAATCATTGCGGGGGTCCTTATGTTTCTATAAACAGACATTGCAATGAGATTTGCAGCCTCTCTAACACTTGGCCTTGACTTGGACCTCAATTCTTTTAATCTTAGTTCTGCCGCAATTACTTTTGAAAGAAGTATAGCATCCGAAGCATTGCCGGCAAGAGACATAAGCATGTAATCATTAAGCTGTCTTATTTTTCTTATCGCTTTATCTACAACTAATCCTCCACCAGATGAAGCACGCCTATCTGAAGCTATTATCACACCATCCTTGCAGGTAATTCCCACTAAAGTGGTGCCCATTTTTATTACGTTGCCTTTAATCTCTTGATCCATAGAATAAACCTCTATTTCTAGATAGGCAAATTATATTATATCAGTATTTAAGTTTTTTGGTATGCTTATATCTCTTTTCCCTGCCCTTGAAACTCCTTCTAATTTTCTGACTTCAATAAGCTCGTCGACAAAACTTTCTATCTTTGTTTCATGGCTGACTATTATAAGTTGTCTAACATCTAATTGCTCTAAAACGTCCCTTATTTTATCAACTTGTGCTTCTGAAAAGCCCTCTGTAGGCTCATCAAGAATAATAATGTCTTTTGTTCTAATAGTGCTATGCACTGAATTTATTGTTTGATTTAAAGCTAACCTATATGCTAGGGCAATAGCAGTTCTTTCGCCTCCCGATATGAATGAATAATCCATTTCAACCCCATCTAATATTATTAGGGGCGTAAAATTTTCATCCAGCTGAACCTCAAAGGAATCTCCAGCAAGCATATGGAACCAGCTGTTGAAAAATCTTGAAAATTCTTCTCTAAGCTTTATCATAACTTGCCTTTCTATTAGATCTATGATTGCAGAGAACTGAGTTGAAAGCCAGCCAGACAATTCATGCAAAGAATTTAGTTTTATCCTTGAGAATTCTTTTTTCTCTATTGAATTTTCCAGCTCCTTAACTCTTATATTTGACAATTCAAGCTCTTTATTTGACTCCGCAAGAGTTATTTCTGCTCTTTTCTCTTCAATTAGTGCTAATTTTAGCTCTGTGGTTTTTTTAAGGTGGATATTTTGAAAGGGTGCAAGTTTAAGCGATTGTTCTTTAAGACCAGAAATATGCTGGTTAAGCAAAGCTATATCTTTCTGCAGAGATTTTTTTAAATCCTGTATTTTTTGTGTTCTTGCCATGGCTTTTTCAATAAAAGAGAACTTGGAACGGGCTATTTCCAATTCAGATTTCTTTAACTCTAGAATTGATAGTCTTTCTTTTATTGTGGTTATCGCTTCATTGATTCTTTTGCTTTCTTCTTCTTTCTCCTGCTTCTGCTTTTTTGCTGAAACAATGTTCTTATCCATTTCTAAAGAGATATTATGCTTATGCGCATGAGGAACATCTTGGAGACACATGGGGCACATTTCTATAGAGAAAACCCTCTCCTTATTTTGAGCAAGTTCTTTTACTTTACTTTCAATAGAATTTAGAGAAGCAAGCGAGCTTAGAAACTGGGAGTTTAGCTTTTCAAGATTTTCTTTTTCATTGTTCATTTCACCAATTATCTCTAAATATTCTTTCTCGTCAAATTTCTTCCCAGGATTAGACAAGGTTTCTAATGCTTCCTCTTCTTCTTTTGATAACAACATTATGTTTTCCGTTTTAGAACCTATCATCATTTTTGTCTTCTCAATTTCTATTTCTATCTGTTCTTTTTCCTGTATCTTCTCTGCTATCTTATCCAACTCCATTTCTATAACTTTTCTTAGTTCAACTTTCTTCCTTATCTCTTCTCTATTCTCTTTTATTCTTGCGTTTAAAATTTCTATTTTTGACTTTACTGAAGCTAAGAAAGTTTTTTCCTCTTCAATGAGTCTAACTTCTAACTGCAAGGTTTTTATCTCATCTTTGAGTTTTTCAACTAAAACCTCTAAATTTTCTCTTATTCTTTTATATTTATCAATCCCAAAAACATATCTTAAAAGAGATAATCTTTTTTCTGGATCTTCAGTTATTATATTTTTCATCTGCTCTTGTGGGGTATAGACTGTGTATTTGTATAAGGAATTTGTTTTCTTAATAAATTCTGAAGGATAGGCCAATAAATTAAGGATTTCTGATTTAAGTTCGGTGGTTGAAAATTCTCTTTTCTCCCCATTCACTGATAGGGCAGCATAATCATTGACAACTGTCTTCTTATCTTTTTTCAATTTTCTTTCTATTATTATATCCAATCCATTTATTTCACATTCCAATATCACTTCGCCTTCTTCCTCATTGTTTCTAAGTAAAGCCGATCCTTTCTGGCCCGCTTGAAGACCGAATAAGGCGTACTCTATTGCTAGAAGAATTGTAGACTTTCCAGAACCAACATCTCCTGCAAGAAGGAAGGATGAATCTGGAAATTCTATCTCTTCTTCTTTATAACTTCTGATGTTTCTAAGCTTTATCTTTTTGAATTTCATAATGGTATTATTTTTTTAATTTCTGCGAGAAGACGATCCTCGAAAACACTTAACTTTTCTTCTTCCATTCTTGAAGCTTGAAGAGATCTTATAAGTGGATTAATGAGCGAACTGTATTTGTTTGGATTTGAATTGATAAACTTATCTACAATAACTGGCTCCAAGTCTACAGAGTCTGCAGATTCAACATTTATATGCAGGCCTGCATGATGTAATTTGGTTATACTTTTTAAGAAGGAAAAAGCGCCTTTTTCTCTAACTATCTGCTCTATCTTCTTGAAGTCTATGTCAGATATCTTACCATTGCCAATTATTCCCTCCAGTTTTAGAATAAGTATTTTATCTTTTATCGATTGAGTTTCGATATATTTTATAATCTGCTCAGTAGCGTTCAATGCATTTGTTATTTCTAATGTAACGGCAAGAACCTCTTTCAATTTAACAGGTTCTCGGATAACTTTTCCATATTCATAGAAATAGAAGGAGCCTTCCTTTAACTCTTCTAATTCTAGAAGATTATTTGGAAATATCGGGCCTGAATAAACCCTATTTTCTCTCTTATAGTTTATATGTAAATGTGAAAGAGCAACATAATCTACTTCTGGCAAGTTTTTCTCATCTACTGAGGGGATGGGTAAATTGCCTATAGCATCTTTTATTACTGTATGAAGCATTAGGATTTTAAATAACCCGGGGGAGTCTTGAATTTTTACTCTGTTAACATCATCAACTTCCAATCCTGATTTTCTTCCAGGATAACCATATATTGCGACATTTTTATATTGTGTGGGATAAAGCATTATCTTTCCGTTATGCTCTTCAAATAAAGATACATTTTTACACAGGCCTGCACTTTCCAATACATCAAGAAAAGTTTTTCCGGAAGCAGAATAATCATGACTTCCTGCTATTAGAAAAACCGATATTCCTGCCTCTTTTAATCTTTTAAATTCATAAAAAGCTTCTTTAAGTGTCTCTATCGGAGGATAGGCAGAATCAAATAAATCTCCAGAAATTAAAACAAATTCTACTTTCTTTTTTATACATAAATTTATGGCGTATTGAAATGCCTTAAAATTTAGATCTCTAAGTTCTTGTTGAGACCAACCTCCTAAATGGCAGTCGCCAAGATGTGCGAATTTCATGGAACTTGCTCATAAAAGAGTTATATATAGATTATTGTGCTTAAAGAACAGAGCAGGTGACTTTTTGGATTATTACTGCATTTTCGCATATTACTAAGTCTCCTTCATCAAAAACTGCTGGTTGAATCTCTACCAGATACTTCCCCTCATTCTTTACTATGTTTGAAGAAATCACATAATCTCTCTGTGTAGACTCTCCAGGTTTAAGCCCTTGTTTAGGGTCTGTAAGATCAAAGAAGAATGATCCTTTTGAAGGATTATTTATCAAATCGTTGGGGTCATTAATTAGTTCTCTAACAGATCTATTTTCTTCTCCAAACCTAACATAGACTGCATGAACTGAAAATTTACCGTTATTTACAAAGTCTAATGTAAGACTACTCCTCGCACTTTCATATATGCAAGAAGAATCTTTTATTGCTAAAGAAATACCATCGATACAAGCTGGCTTGTCTTTTGGAACATATAAAGTTAGATAACCAAAAACTAAAACGCTTAAGCCAATTGCAATTATAACTAATAACACGTAGCTGATCATTTCACTTATTCCCTTTTTATCTGTATATAACAACTTCTTCATTATTCACTTTTTTTCTTACAACGAGGTACAAATTTTCTCCTTCTTTTATATCAAACTCTGCATTAATAACTTTTTTCTCTTTTTTATTGCCATCCTGCTTATCTTTATTGTCTTCTTGGTCTGGTTCATTTAAAACAATATCTATTTTTATCTTATTACCTTCTTTCCTAATTTTTGTGTCTTCTCCTGTTGCGGATTCTGTTATTGTGTCTTTTTTTATCTCTCCGTTGTCTCCATTATATTTTACCACCTTTAAGTCTTCTGGCTTTCCATAAATAATATCAATATCGCTGTCAGGGCTTCTGGAGCCATAATATTCAGTTAATTCTACTAAATTGTCTTCCATCTCTTCGCTTGTTTCTTCTCTAAACACTCCATTGTCTATAACTTTGGAGGTTTCATACTGAATCTCTTCTGATAAATCATAAACTCTTGTGTCTATATTCTCCACTCTCGAGATATTGTATGCCTTCCCAAGTGTAAGAATAATGCCTGAAAGAACTAGTGCAGCTATAAGAAAAAATTGCGCCTTTTTATTCATGTTAGACCAACTCTTTTTTATCATTGGTAAGATAGATTATGGGGATTTTTATATGTTGTTAGAAGGTTTATTTTATCAATTAAAAGTGAAGCATTAATATTTTATCCTGGAGGATATGGGACGTTAAATGGGTTGTTTGAATATGCTGTTTTAATGCAAACTGGAATTGTGGATAAAGTTCCAATAATTTGTGTAAATAAGAAATATTGGGAAGGATTATTCAGTTGGTTGAAAAATAATCCCTTAAAAGAAGATTTCTTTATTCATGATAAAAAAGATATTGAGCTATTGCATTTTGTAGATAGTATTGAAGAGATTTTTGAAATAATTGAGAAGTAAATTAATTTTTATCTACTATAATAACTAATTTAATTTAATCTCTTTACCTTTTCCAATTAGTTTTACCTTATCGTTAATTATTAAAATCGCTTGTTCATCAGTAATAATCTTTACTGGTAATTTTGTCTTTTTTATTCCTTCTCTCAAAAATTCATCATATTCTGGTTTGTAGTGCGCAGTAACTAGAAAAGGCACAAGATTCATTGCAGATAAATCTGTAACGGCATAATGTCCATATTTATCTTGATGTTTCCAAACAGCCATTTCAATGGTTGGACAAGTTACATAACTCCCTGCGCTTGAGCCCATATAGATTACTCCTTTAGAAATTAATTCTTTGATTACTTTATCAAACCCACTTTCTTTGATTGATTTAAGCAAATAAAATGAATTTCCTCCAGTTACATAGATAATTTCAAATTCTCCTAAAAGTTTTTTAATTCTTCTTCAGACTTCCCATCTATATCTATTTCTTTATAGCTATAACCTTGTTCTTTGAAAAATTTTCTCTCCCTATGAATGTAATCTAAGTTCTCAACACCTTTAGAAGCAGTAATAATATAAGCCATTCTCATTTTATTAAATGGTTTTTCAAAAACTTGAGGATTATCTATTAGAAATCTTCCTGATGAAAGCAATAATATTTTCTTATTCATTGTTTAAATTGTAGACGGGGAGATTGCTTGAATTTCATGCAACAGCACCCCTGAATCATTCTCGGTTTTGCTACCCTGAAAGCACCATACTTCCTGATTAGGGCTGCTCCGATCAAGGCCTGACCCATTTCACAGGAGTACGATCGAACAGGACAAAACGTCAACGTTTGAAACAAGACTGTTTCATGTCCATCTTACGCACTCCTTTAAGCTCCGCCATAAAGCCCGTTTGCGGATTGCATGGGGCTAACATGCAAGCTTGCCTACATAAAAGGCACAAGAAAACTCTTTAAAAATCTTCCTCTTCTGAATCTAGGACACTTCTCTTTATCTTCTTAATCTCTTCTTTCTTTCTCGGGCTTTCCATTTTTTTAACTGGTCTTGAAACCAAAACAACTATTAAAACTAATAAAATAACAAATAAAAATCCAGAAAATACCATAAGTGCGAGCGAGATATTCATAAAAGCTCTGATATCACAGAGATTTTAAACCTTCTTATTACATTTCTTTCACGGGAGCAATCCCTAGCAAATCAAGGGAAGTTGCAAGAATCTTGCAGAATGCTTGTAAAAGTGCAATTCTTCTACCCTCATTTTTATCCCCAATTACTGGGCAAGCATGATAAAACTCATTAAACATTTGCGCAAGTTCGTATGAATATTCTGATAACGTACTTGGAGAGTAATCTCTTGCAGACTTGCTTATCATTTCTGGAAATTCATTAATTTTCTTTGCGAGTTGGAATTCTTTTTCATGAATGTCTTCAAATTCTGAGTTTCCCTTCTTGCTATTACTTTTCTTTAAGATGCTAGAAGCACGCGCATAGGTGTATAAAATATATGGGCCAGAGCGCCCTTCAAAACTTAGGGCACTAGACCAGTCAAAGATTATATCATGTGTTCTGAAATTTCTTAAATCATGAAAAATTATTGCTGATAGTGCAACATGTTCTGCTACTTTATCTTTATCTTTAAGCTCTGGATTTTTATCTTTTATTATCTTAATTATCTCCTCTTTTGCCTTTGAAAGAAGCTCTTCAAATAAAATTACATTTCCTTTTCTTGTGGACATTTGAGAATCTGGAAATTTTAATCTGCCGAATTTGACATGAACTAATTTGTCAGTATCAATCCCTAATTTTCCGACTACTTCAAAAACCTGCTCAAAGTGGAGAGATTGTGCAACATCTACAACGTATAATATTTTAGAAGGTTTTTCTTTCAATCTTTCGAAAATTGTAGCAAGATCTCTAGTCGCATATGTTGATGCTTCATCCGACTTCTTGACAATTAAGGGGGGTTTTTCTCCTGAGAGTTTAACTACCATCGCCCCCTCGCTTTCTTCAACCAGCTTATTTTTTTTGAGAAGTTCAAAAACATTATCTATTTTATCTCTGTAAAAACTTTCCCCTTTAGTCTGATCAAATTTAATTCCTAAGATTTTGTAAGTTTTGTTAAATTCTTTTAATGAAATTTTTAAGAATAACTTCCAAAGCCTAAGATTTTCTTTATCCTCCGATTCTAATTTTTTAAATTCCAATCTCGCTTTTTCTTCGAGTTTAGGATCTTTTTCTGCGCAGTCATGAAATTTTACATACAGTTTGTTTAATGATTCTATATCTTCTATCTTGGATTTTTTACCAAACATATTATAACTTACTATGAGTTTCCCAAATTGGGTTCCCCAGTCCCCTAAATGGTTTATGCTCCTAACCTTGTATCCTGAAAACTTTAAAATATTATATAACGCATGGCCTATTAATGTAGAGCGAAGATTATGAATTCCAAAAT
Organism: Nanobdellota archaeon; assembly: GCA_038045265.1. Lineage (GTDB taxonomy): Archaea > Nanobdellota > Nanobdellia > Pacearchaeales > GW2011-AR1 > SICV01. Next base: position 70,265 of record JBBSYL010000010.1, read on the forward strand.
GTTTGGCCACATTCGGACCTGAATAATCTATCAAAATTTTACCTCTTTCTTTGCCTTTTCCAAAATTGGCTTTGGAAGCATTCTTAATCGCCTGCTTAACGAGTATAGACTTTGAAATAAAGAAATTGACATAGGGTCCAGAAGATTCTACTTTATCAAAACAATCTTTGGAAATTGCTTTTGCAAGTTCTTGTGCTATTTGAACTGGGCTTTTCTTTAATTTTGATGCAAGAGGAAAGCAAGGAAATGCGTAATCTCCTAGTTTCGAATCTTTTGGGATTTCAACTAAATCTGTTAATTTCTCTTTAGAAAGGGTGGATAAATCTCTTAATTCTGCTAAAGCATTAACCACCATTAACTTCATGGTAATGAATTATAATTTAGATTAATAAAACTATTGAAGTTTATACCCGCACTCTGTACAGAACTTTGCTCCCTCTTCTATTGGTTTCTTGCATCCTGGACAGTTGGTTATTGGGACAACCATCTTTCCCCCACATTGTGGGCAGAACTTTTGTTCAGGATCTCCTCCGCGACCGCATTGAATGCATTTGGGAGGTATTTTCTTTCTTTCTATTACTGCTTTATATCCTATTTTGTTAGAGACTATTTTAGAAAATGCATCTTGAATTGAATCTGCATCCTGATATTTTCTAAGATCTATATTGCTTCCCATTTTCTCTTTTTACTCTTTGATTGAGAAAATCCTTTTTATAAAGATTACTGTGGTGATTAAAAAGGATTTTCTATAAAACTAATTAATTTTCTTCTTTAATTTATTAGCTAAGCTAGCAAGATTTTCAGGGTTGGCTTTCGGTCCATCCGTCGATATCAGATATCCTTCATATTTTTCAAAATAATCTGATCTCCCACTTAGATACTGCTTCCAAATGCCTTTCTTCATATGTCCAGTTCCATGCATGGGTATAAGTTTAATATGGGCATGATCGACTCCTGTTCCCTCCATTATTAAACCAATTCTGCCCGTATTCTCGAAATGGTCTAGGAGAATCTTAGAAACTTTTTTAGATGCTAAAATAAATTCTTGTAAATCTTTATCAGGCATGGCCAGAACATCACTACTATAATGTTTTTTTGGTACGACTACTGTAAAGCCCTCTACACTTGGCCATGCAGAAAGGAAGGCCATAAATCTTTTATCTTCCCAAAATATTCCAGGAGTTTTTATATTTCCGTTTATAATTTCATAGAAAATACATTTTCCCTCATCTGTTGAAGATTTGTAATCTGCCATAAACTGCTTAATTATTTGTTGTTTATAATCCTAAGCCTCTAGAGGGGATTGAACCCTCGACCTACTGATTACGAATCAGTCGCTCTACCACTGAGCTATAGAGGCTTGGAAAAATGAAAATACAAGAGTTTAAATAAGCTATTCTAAAAGAAGAACTATGAAAATAAATGCAGGAGATATTGTAAAGGCAGACTATGAAGGGAGATTTGAATCTAGAGAGGTTTTTGATTCTTCATACCATGGAGATCATTCTCACCCATTAGAATTTGAAGTTGGAAGCGGGCAGGTGATTAGGGGTTTTGAAGATGCTGTTATAGGAATGGAAAAGGGGAAAGAAAAAGAGATAACAATAGAAGCCAAGGACGCCTACGGAGAACCAAATCCAGAAATGACAAAAGACATTCCGATAGAGATGATAAAGGGAGATAAAAAACCAGAAGTTGGAATGATGTTGGTAATGCAATCTGCCCAGGGACATCAAATACCTGCGAAAATAATAAAAGTAGATGATAAGAATGTTACAATAGATCTAAATCACCCATTGGCTGGAAAGAAACTAATCTTTAAGATAAAAATTATTGGAATAAATGAAGGCCCTTCTGAAGATGAACACACCCACGAGCATTAATCAGATAAATACGATATTGTAAGATAATCGTGAGTTAAGCTTAAATAGTATGTTTTCCTCCTGATTTTCAGGAGGTGAAAACATATGAAATGTTATAAATGTAAATCTAAGAATATTATCAAAAGAGGAAAAAGATATAACAAATCTGGAACAAAACAGCTTTATCAATGCAATGATTGTGAATTTACTTTTATGAAAAAAGATGGATTTGAGAAAATGAGATATAAAAAAGAGGATATTGTGCGAGCAATTCACTTGCACAATGAAGGACTATCACTTTTTCAAGTGCAAGACCATCTATGGCAACATGATGGAATAAAAATATCAAGACAAGGAATTGGATATTGGTGTAGAAAGTATTCTATTTTTTTAAAATCCGATAAATAAAATTGTTAAGCCAAAAATAATTGGTGGAATTCATTACGATGAAAAATATGTAAAAGTTAAACAAAAAGATTGTTATGATTTAAATGCAATTGATAGCAAAACAAAATTTGTTTTAGCTCATTCTTTCGTCGATAAAAGAACGAAAGAAGAATGTATAAGATTCCTAAAACAAATTAAAGATAATTGTTATGAACAAATATTAGAAGTATATGAAAAAGAGAGATATAAAAAAGTTGAAGATAGAGAATTGATAGAATTTACTTGCGATAAATTTGCTAATTGTGAAACCTCCCCACAGCAAGCTTTTGCCTTCGGCAAATCCTCACTTCGTTCGG
>JBBSYL010000011.1:0-14604 GCA_038045265.1 Nanobdellota archaeon
ATTATACCAACCGTTAAGTTAACAATGTAGTTTTAACGAAAAGTTTATAAACTATAGTCTCTATAGCCGCCATAGATGGTAACCACAATTCAATTAAGCGAAGAGATGAAAAAGAAAATTGCTAGCTTTGGTTCTAAGGAAGAAACGTACGAGCAGATTTTAGAGAGAATTTATTCTCTTGCTGTCAAGGAACATTTGAGGATGTTCTTAATGTCTGATGAAAATACAATCTCTATTCAAGAGGCCAGAGCGAGACTGGATAAGAAATGGCCAAGGTCCAAATAGTTAAATATCTTTTTGAAGAAATTGAAAAAAAATTTAAGGGAGAAGCCCATAAAATTATAGATTTGCTTGAAAGTCTTGAAGAAAGCCCTCATAAAGGAAAGATTGTTGGGCAGGTTGGAGGCATTGTTGTTAAGGAGATTAAATATAACTCCTTTCGATTTTATTTTCTTGTTGATGGATTTAAGATTAAAGTTATGAATGTAGCACAATTAACTGACTTATTAATTAAGTTTGTAAGAATGTCTGATAAAGACAACCAACAAAAGGTTATTGATGAGATAAAAGTTATTTTGAGAAAAGTTGGAGAAGAAGGATTTTAATGATAATTCACGTAAAAGTACATCCGGGAAGCAAGGAAGAAAAGATTGAAAAGATAAAAGAGGGAGAATATGAAGTTTACATTAATGAAAGAGCTGAAAAAGGAAAAGCTAACAAAGCTTTAGTGAAGCTCTTGTCCAGAGAGTTTGGGGTTTCTTTTAACGACATTTATATCAGAAATATGAGGTCTAGGGATAAAATAGTTGAAATTGATCTTTAGATTCTTGCTTCCTAGCTCTTTTCTATGAATAAATGCAACTACTGCGCTGAGGAGAGAAAGCACCACCATGGCTATTAATAATAAATCGAATCCAAATCTATCAACTATTATTCCTCCCGAAAATGCAGCTATTCCTGCGATTATTGCTCCAATGCTTAAGTCTATCCCCCAATCAGAAGCATAATGCTTTTTAGTCAGATATCTTGTGTAGAGAGAGCTGTATGATGGGGAGCCCATGGCTGCGCCTACCGCAAGTATTATTTGTATTGAATAAAGGTGGGTTAATGTAGAAGCAAAAATATATGCTGACCAACCGATAGCCCTTATTATAAATCCGCCTATAAGAAAATAATTTGCATATTTTAAATTATTTTCATATCTGCTGAAAATAAAGATAAAAACCCCGGCTGAAAATATAAATACTCCCCAGATTGCCCCCACATGATATACTTTATCAGTTATACCTTGGACAAAAACTGCGTATAGCGGGGCGAAAGCGTTCGCTGCAAGTAGAAATATTGAATTGATAATAATAAGTATCTTTATCTGCTTATGCATACTAGATATTATATTGGGTTGTTTATAAACTTTTCAAATAAAATGAAGTGAAATTAAGTTTAAATACAGGCAATTAGTTGACTTTTAATGAAAGTGGTGATTAAAGTAAAATTTAAAGCTTCTAGAGAAAAATTTGAGAATTTTGGAGGCGAGAGGTATCTAGCATATGTACCCTTTGAAGATGGACAAGATTCTGCAAATGCTCTTATGGAATTGCTCTCAAGGCATCTTGGGGTTGTGCAGACTAAAATAGAATTTATAGATAAAGATATTAATAAGAATTGGGTTTTTGTTGTTAATTAATAATTAATTGATAAAGGAAGGAAAAGAGATGAGATATGAATATGCACAGGACTTGCAAGAGAGAATGGAAGAGGTAGTTAAAATTCTTGGGATGGATCATATAGATGTAGCAAGAGTTAAGTGTTTCAGAAGTTTTGGAAGTAGCACTAAAAGAACAATTGCTCGGTGCCATACAATTGGGAAACTTATGCAAAAAGCAATGGATGTGAAAGCTTGGTATGCGATAGAGTTTTTAGAAAAATTTGAAAGAATGAAGAAAGAAGACCAAGACAAAGTCATAATTCATGAACTTATGCATATTCCAAAGACATTCGGAGGAGGATTTAGGCAACATGACTTTGTCTGTGATAGGAATGTAGAAATAATGCATGAAAAGTTTGCTAATTTAAAGGGAGAAAAAAGATTTAGGTGGTTTTGAATCGGTAAATAGTTAAACTGCTTTTTTTAAGGTTTTTTATGAATTATAGTTTTGAGGTTGTTGAAGAGGCAATAAGGGCTTCTTGGTCTCGAGAAACATGCAATCCTCTTTTACAGGCATGTTGGGGTGAGAGATGTAAGGCACAGGGACAGTGTTTAGTGACTGCAATAGTTATTCAAAATCATCTTGAAGGAGATATTCTTTTTTGTAGGCGCCTTGGACATTATTGGAATAATTTACCAGATGGAAGAGAAGTTGATTTGACTAGAGAACAATTTCATTCTAGAAGAACGAAGGAAAGAATGAAGGGTGTAAAGGTTGCTAGAGGATCTTTACTTTTTGGTGTTGAAGCGACGCAATGCAAAATTGGGGAAAGAATGAACATATTACAAAGTAAAGTACAATTATATTTGCAAGAACATTATGAGGATTAATAAGGTTTAAATTAACTAATACTTTGTTTCTTTATGCTCGTTAGATTTAAGACAAAGGGGATTGAAATTTCTGCAAGGAAAGTTAAATGGTGGGAAAAGGGGCTTGGTTTAATGTTCAGGACGAGAAAGACAGAGAATCTATTATTTGAGTTTCCGCGATATGGATTCTGGCCAATGCATTCTATTTTTGTGTTTTTTAATTTTCTAATGGTTTGGCTTGATAGCAAAAATAATATTGTAGATGTTAGAATGGTTAGACCTTTTACTTCGGTGATTGTGCCTAAAAAGAGTTTCAAAAAAATAGTTGAATTGCCTTTCAATAAGAGAAATAAGGGAGTTATTGATTTACTCGTCGGTAAGCAAAAGTTTAAATAGAATGGAGATTGAACTTAATTATCAAACGCTTGTTTGCATAAAGAGGAAAAGGAGGTAAACAATGGGAACAGTAATAATCAAGAACGTTGTCAAAAGAAAGCCAGGACATTTGTACTATATTGATGGTAAAGGAAATGTATGTGAGGCTAAAATGGCTCGTGGCGGCAGAAAGAAAAAGAGAAGATAAATTCTCTTGATTTTATTTTTATTTTTTAAAAATTATTTTTTTTGGATTGGTGATGATGGGTTTTGATATCTTTATAAATTATACATGCTGATTTATTGTATGATAATTGGCATTGAATGCACGGCACATACATTTGGAGTTGGAATTGTGCATAAAGGAAAGGTACTTGCTAACGTAAGAGATATGTTTATGACGGAGCAGGGAGGCATTATACCAATTAAGGCTGCAGAGCATCATAAGCTTGTTGCAGAGGAATTATGGAATAAAGCATTGGAAGAAGCAAAAATAGAAGAGAAAGATGTGGAATATATAGCACTCGCGAATGCCCCTGGACTTGCGCCTTGCTTGCTGGAAGGCATGAGATTTGCTAAACATAAAGCTGAAAAATTAGGATTAAAAATTATTCCTATAAATCATTGTATTGCACATCTTGAAATTGGCCAGTCATTTGGAGCGAAGGATGCCGTCCTACTTTATGCAAGCGGAGCAAACACGCAAATAATTGCGTATGAATCTGGAAAGTATAGAGTTTTTGGAGAGACTCTTGATATAGGTGTTGGAAATTTTCTTGATAAAGTTGCAAGACATGCAGGATTAGGTTTTCCCGGCGGACCAAAATTAGAGAAAATAGCAATTGGAGGAAAATATATTGAGATGCCTTATTCAATAAAAGGAATGGATGTTTCTTTTTCTGGATTAGCGACAAAGGCACAGCAGTTAATTGATAAAAAAGAAAAACTGAAGGATGTTTCTTTTTCATTGCAGGAAACTGCTTTTGCAATGCTTGTCGAAGCAACAGAAAGAGCATTAGCGCATACGGGAAAAAAGGAATTAGTTCTCGGAGGAGGAGTTGCGTGCAATTCTCGTCTGCAAGAAATGTGTAAGATAATGTGCAAAGAAAGAAAGTGTAAATATTATTGTCCTGAAAAACAATTTCTGGTTGATAATGGGGCTATGATTGCGTATACTGGAGAAGTAATGCTGAAAGGTGTAGGAAAGAAAGTTTTACTTGATGCGAATAAAATTGATATTAAACCTAGAGAAAGGACTGATGACATTGAAGTTATTTGGAGATAAATTGAAAAATGGTTTGAAAAAAGTTCAAGAAAGATTTATAAACCCTCTTTTCAATTTCATTTTAGCTGATGAAGCAAATTAAATGCGGAGGTCTAACATGGACTTCTATTCAATAATTGAAAAAGCAAAGAAAACAGGAAAAATAGATAAGGGAATTAATGAAGTTACTAAGGCAGTGGAACTTGGAACTGCAAAGCTAGTTGTTTACGCTTCTGATGTTGATCCTAAGGAAATTGTTGCACATTTACCTTTGATATGTAAGGAAAAAGGTATTCCATGCGAAGCTGTTGATTCTAAACAAAAACTTGGAATAGCTGTTGGAATCCCTGTCAAGGCATCTGCTGTTGCAGTAATTGACGCTGGTGATGCCAAAGCAGAAATTTCTAAGCTTAAGGCTTAATTATGGCAAGAGAACAAAAAACTAACGAACATGGATCTGGACAAAAGGAAGAGAAGAGGAGTAGATTCAGTAGTGAAGGTCCAGTTAATGGTGTTGTTGAACAGATTGTAGGAAGAACAGGAGCCAGAGGAGAAGTTACACAGGCAAAGGTTAAAATTCTTTCAGGAAGTAATGAGGGTAGAAGTTTGAGGAGAAATATTAAAGGCACAGTTAGAATAGGAGACTTGCTTACATTAAGAGAGACAGAAATTGAGGCAAGAAGAATAAGGGGAAGCTTCAAGAGAGGAGGTAAGAGTACTAAATAAAATGGTAAAGTGTGTATTTTGTGGAAAAGAAGAAAGCATTCATAAGGGAATTCATCTGATGAAAAATGACGGTAGTATTTCTTATTTCTGCTCAAGTAAGTGCAGTAAGAATTCTTTGAAACTTGGAAGAGATAAAAGAAAGTTGAAGTGGACAGAAAGTTTCCATGTAAGCAGAGCCAAGATAGCTGAAAGAAAAGCCTCTGAGGAAAACAGACAGAATGCTGAAGCTCATAAAAAATCTGGTGAGAAGAAAGAGAAATTGAATAAATAAGTAATATGGAATTACGCTTCTGTTGCGGGTTGAGCATTTCTATTTGCTAAAAAGTTACAAAATATATCTGCGAATTTTCTCTCTAGGCCTTTTTAAGTATTTGCACAATCTAAAACTGTATAATTTGCCTTTGCTTGGTTTAATGAAGCTAATACTTTATCTCTCCTGAAAAAATGATGGTAATTGGTGGCAATACCAAGAATTGGAGTTTCAACTTTAGACAAATCTGCCTCTTGACATATAAATTCAGCGAGACTTGTTAAGTTTAGAGTTTTACTTTTTCCGCCTCTTTTACCAAGAGGAAATTTTGGAGAGGGGAAAATTCCGGAAGTAAATGCCAATAATTCAGCAAGAGATTTATAAGGAAATCTAAAACTTTCCTTGCCAAAATATGGCTCTATAAATACTGCTGAATGTATACCGGAGCTTCCATTATTTATGTTTTCTTGAAGATATCTTGATGCTAAATATGCCCCGTAGCAAATTCCTACCAAAATTATTTCTTTTCCTCTATTGTGATCAAGCTTTAGAGCTTCTATTTTTCTTTTCATTTGTACAAGATCTCTTTCAAAACCCTCCAGGCAGACTCCAGAGTGGCTTACGTAGTCTGTTTTTTCTGTTGTTATGTCAAAACCCTCTTCTCTTATTCTATGCAAACTTCCTTCGATTATTCTTGCAGACTTTCCTTTTGTGGCTAATCCAGGTAGAATTAGAGCGACGTACTCCATATTAAATTATCAATATATTTCTTTTAAAACTTTGCTATTTTTGACTTTATCGTCGGTAAAAATCGGTTTTTAAGGGTAAAGGTTTATAAAGCCGGCTCGACTTTTGAGAGAATAAACTTAGTGTTTTAATTAATAAGATGACGGATAATAACCTTTGGAAACATCAAGAACCGAAAGTTCTTGAGTGCTATCAAGATTTAAAAATCTTGAAGAGATTAAATAAAGCAAGTATTTTTACTAGGAGTAAAAATGGCTGAAAAGAAAGACTACGGAGCAGATAATATTAAAGTTTTAGAAGGTCTGGAAGCAGTTCGTATGCGTCCAGCGATGTATATCGGAAGCACAAGTAAGACTGGATTGCACCATTTAGTTTGGGAAATAATGGATAATGCTATTGATGAAGCGCTTGGAGGATATTGTGATACTATTACTGTTATTTTGAATAAAAATGGAAGCGTTACTGTTATTGATAATGGGAGGGGAATTCCAGTAGAGCCACATCCAATTTATAAGAGGCCTGCTTTGGAGATAGTTGTTACTAAACTGCATGCTGGAGGAAAATTCGATAAGGGAAGCTATGCAGTGTCTGGAGGATTGCATGGAGTTGGTATAAGCGTAGTTGCTGCATTAAGCAAACATATGAAAGTTGTTGTAAAGAGAAATGGAAAAATTCATCAGCAGGAATACAAAATTGGTAAGCCATTATATGATGTTAAGGTCATTGGAGAGTGTGATAAAAAAGAAACTGGAACAGAGGTTACTTTTATGCCAGATGATGCAATATTTTCTACTACAAAATTTGAGTTTTCGACTCTTGAAAATAGATTTAGAGAGATGGCATTTTTGAATAAAGGATTAAAAATAATTATGAAGGATGAAATTTCTGGGAAGAAGGAAACTTTCCACTATGAAGGTGGATTGACTGAATTTGTAAAATGGGTGAATTCTGGAAAAGAAGATTTACATAAACCTATTTATTTTATAAAAGAAGAACAGAAAGTAGTTGTTGAGATTGCTGTTCAGTACAATTCAGGATATAATGAAAATGTATTAAGTTTTGTAAATATAGTAAATACTGTTGAGGGAGGAACACATGTAGTTGGATTTAAAACGGCCTTGACAAGAGCAATAAATGATTATGCAAATAAAAATAAATTGCTTAAGGATGGAAATCTTACAGGAGATGACGTAAGAGAAGGATTAACTGCAATAGTTTCTGTAAAAGTACCAGAACCGCAGTTTGAAGGACAGACTAAGACCAAACTTGGAAATTCAGAAGTTAAAGGAATTGTAGATAGTGTTGCTATGAAATATATCACTGAAATATTTGAAGAAAATCCAACAACTGCGAAAAGAGTTGTTGCAAAGGCGATTGAATCTCAGAAGGCAAGAAACGCTGCCAAGAAAGCGAAAGATCTGGTAAGAAGAAAAAATGCATTTTCTGTTTCTGGTTTGCCTGGAAAACTTGCTGATTGTTCAAGCAACAAGACTGAACAGAGCGAGTTGTTTATTGTAGAGGGAGATTCTGCAGCAGGAAGTAGTAAACAGGGAAGAAATAAAGAATTTCAGGCTATTCTTCCATTAAAGGGTAAGATATTAAATGTGGAAAGAGCTAATGCTGTAAAAGTTTTTGGGAATGAAGAAATTGCAAATCTTATTACTGCTATAGGGACAGGAATAGGGGAGCAGTTTACAGTGGATAAGCTTAGATATGGGAAAATAATAATCATGACTGATGCAGATGTAGATGGGGCGCACATTCGTACATTGTTATTAACATTTTTCTTTAGATTTATGAAATCTTTAATTGAACAAGGCCATATATACATAGCAGTTTCTCCACTTTATAAGGTAAGAAAGAGAAGCGATCATTATGTTTATAGCGATGATGAATTGAAGAAAATAGTTGCAAAGCTTGGAGGAAATGTTATTGTTCAAAGATTTAAAGGTCTTGGAGAAATGAATGCAGAACAATTGTGGGATACTACAATGAATCCTAAGACAAGATTGCTGAAGAAGGTTACAATTGAAGATGCAGTTGCTGCGGATTCAGTATTTTCGAGATTGATGGGAGATGATGTTGAACCTAGAAAACAATTCATAGCAGAAAGAGCAAAGGAGGCTGAGATAGACGTTTAAACGTCTATGTTATTAACATGAAAAATAAAATAAGTAATCAAATAAATAAAGAAAGGGCTCGTAAAGAGGCCCAATTGGAAGAGCTAAACATCCTGACAGAGGATAGTATTAGTATGGAAGGTAAGTATATAAACTTTTTTGTTAATAATATTGTTGCAGGGAACGCCCCAGACGCTCAATTGGAAGAGCAGCAGTCTAATAAACTGCATCCTGACAGATATCCGAGTTCGATTCTCGGCTGGGGCGCACACCCTGTGTCTTTTAAAGAGTTTACAATGGAGGTATTTTTTTAAAATGGTCACAATAGAAGATTTTGATAAATTAGATATTAGAGTAGGAATAATTAAATTAGTTGAAGATTTTCCAGAAGCTAAGAAACCTGCTTACAAATTAACTATTGATTTTGGAAATGAAGTAGGAATCAAAAAATCAAGTGTTCAAATAGTAAGTAATTATAAAAAAGATGAATTAATAGGTAAGCAAGTACTTGGAGTTGTTAATTTTCCTCCTAGAAAAATAGGTCCATTTACTTCAGAAGTATTAACTTTAGGAGTTCCTGATGAAAAAGATAATTGTGTTTTAATAATGCCTAGTAAGAAAGCAAAAGTTGGAGGTAAACTTTACTAAAATGAGTAAAGAAGAAGAAAACGGAAATGGGAAGGCAGAAGAAAAGGCAGAACAGGATATGCTTGAAGAGGAGAGCAAGAGAAGAGAGAAAGAACAGATAGGAAACGAGAAAGGAGTTGCGGCTGCTGAGATTGTTGAAGAAATGGAGAAATCTTTCATTGATTACGCAATGTCAGTTATTGTTGATAGGGCATTACCTAGCGTTGAAGATGGATTGAAACCAGTACATAGAAGAATATTATATGCAATGCACTCTCTTGGGCTTGATGCTTCTAAAACTACAATGAAGTGTGCGAGAGTTGTTGGAGAGACAATGGGTAAGTACCACCCCCATGGAAATTTAGCTATTTATGATGCTCTCGTAAGAATGGCCCAGGACTTTTCTCTTAGATACCCGTTAATTCATGGGCAGGGAAACTTTGGAAATGTTGACGGGGATAGTGCGGCTGCAGACAGGTATACCGAAGCAAAGCTTAGCAAAATATCGGAAGAGCTTTTGACCGATATAGAGAAAAAGACTGTCAAGATGTCTCCTAACTTCGACAATTCTCTAGAAGAGCCCGAAACTCTTCCAGGTAAACTTCCAAATTTATTACTTAATGGCGCTTCTGGAATTGCAGTTGGAATGGCTACAAATATTCCACCACATAATATTGTGGATGTATGTCAAAGTATTATTTCTTACATAAATAAGCCGGAGATAAAAATTGAAGATTTAATAGAGACAATACAAGGGCCAGATTTCCCAACAGGAGGAATAATCACAGGACAGGGAATAAAAGATATGTATCTTAATGGAAAGGGAAAGATTATAGTAAGAGCAAGAACAAATGTGGAAGAAAATAAAGGAAGATCTGTGATTATTATAAGCGAGATTCCTTATATGGTAAATAAGGCCGACCTTGTGAAAAATATAGCCCGTTTGGCAACTGAAAAGAAATTACCAGATGTTTACGATTTGAGAGACGAATCTGCAAGAGGCAAAATAAGAATAGTTGTTGAACTTAAGAAAGAAGTAGATCCTAAATACACCTTAAATAAACTCTATGCTCTTACGAATTTACAGACAACATTTGATGCAAATATGCTTGCACTTGTAGGTAAACAGCCAAGAGTCCTTAATGTTAAGCAGATAATTGAAGAGTATGTTAAGTACAGACAGCATGTTGTAAGAAAGAGAAGCCAGTTCGATCTGAAGAAAGCAGAGGATAGGTTGGAAATTGTTCTTGGATTATTGATTGCACAGAAAAATATAGACAAGATAGTGGAATTCATTAAAAAATCTGCAAATGCAACCGATGCGCATGAAGGATTAATGAAGAAATTTGATTTAACAACTAGACAGGCAAAAGCAGTATTAGAGATTAGATTACAACAATTAACAAGATTGGAAGAGGGGAAGTTGAAGGATGAAGAGAAAGAGTTGAAAGAGGCAATTACACATTTGAAGAAAATACTCGGAGATGAGCAGGAAATTCTGGGAATAATAAAGAAAGAGGTTCAAGATATCAAGAATAAATATGGAGATGATAGAAGAACTAAGATAATAAAGACTATCGCTGAGATTTCTGAGAAAGATATGGTTGAGAAGAAAGATGTGATTGTTATGCTTACAGAGGCAGGATACATAAAGAGAGTTGATGTTAAGGTGTATAAAGAGCAGAAGAGAGGCGGAGCTGGAGTGAGTGGAGGGGAGTTGAAGGATGAAGACTTTGTAAAGAAAATGGTTACATGTTCTACACATGACTTCTTATTGTTCTTCACCCATAGGGGAAGAGCTTACTGGTTAAACGCTAATGATGTGCCCGCGAGTGAGAGGCAGAGTAAAGGAAAAGCAATTGTTAATGTATTAAATTTGAGAGATGAGAAAATAACTAATGTAATTCCATTGCATAATTTTGAAAAAGGATATTTAATGTTTGCTACTAAACTTGGGATGGTGAAAAAGGTACCTTTAGTTGATTTGAGCAAGCCGAGAAGTACGGGAGTGAGAGTTATTAATCTTCCAATGGATGGGAGCGATGAGTTGATTAATGTAAAGAGAATTGATGACGCACAAGAAGTTTTGTTGATTACGAAGAAGGGGCAGGCAATAAGATTTAATGGAGATGAAGTTAGGGCAATGGGAAGAGCAAGTTATGGAGTTCATGGAATTGATTTAGGAAAGAGTGATGAAGTTGTTTCTCTTGAAAGTTTACCTAAAGATGGGAAGACTACAATATTAACAATTACAGAAAAAGGATTTGGAAAGAGAACTGCATTGGAAGAGTATAGAAAAACTGCAAGAGCAGGAAAAGGAGTAATTAATTTGAGCACGAGTGATAAAACTGGAAATGTAATGGGAAGTTTAAGTGTGAATGATAAAGATTCAGTTATTCTTACAACTATAAAGGGTATGGTGATAAGGGTAAGTATGAAAGATTTACGTGTCATGGGAAGAGCTACACAAGGAGTGCATGTAGTTAATTTGAAACAGCCAGGAGATAGAGTTGCCGATACGGTCAAGGTAACCAGAGACGAAGAAGTTTTAAAGGAAGTTGAAAAGTTTGAAGAGAAGAAGTAGTTAAATTTTTTTAATTCCAATTTCTTTTAGTTCAATTTCTAATTTGTCTATATCTGTAGAATTTAACATTCCTCTTTGCTGTCTGAAGATGCAATCATGATATCCATTTTTTTCGTCATATCTTAGTTGATTATTAGCCTCTTCATTCATATTCTGAGCCAGAAAATTATTTCTTTTTACTATATTCCTTATACTATCATTCTCTATGTTACCTAGGGGGTCGTTATATGAACCACAACATTCTAAAATGTTACCTTTTGATGTGATATAAATTCCATCTCTGAGTTGATGGCATCTTGGTTTTCCAAGATAAGGTGAAATTCCTTCAAATGATAATCCTGCTTGGCGATTTATTAAGTGAATTCCTATTATTAAATCTTCAAGTTTGTCTTTGCTCATCATGCCCGCTTTATAGGCTTCTTCAAGAGAGGCAGTTCTACCAGAAGGCATAGGTGGGTCTCCGTCATAAAAAGCTCCCTTTAATAGAAAATATTTGTAACCTGCAAGTAAAATAGGTACATCGCTTGTTGCAAGAACATTTTCTATACCGAAACGCTTTTTTTCTAATTCTTCTCCAACAAATCTAGGATTATTTATCATTTTTTTCATAATAATATCTCTATATATTGTGGGCCATGTTGGATTGGATGGTTGGCATATTGAACGTTCAACGTCAGGATCTACATGTTGCCATTTTAACATTATAGAAACGTGGCTATCTGCTAACAAATCTATAACATAATCAATTTTATCGGAAGGAGTATTACCCTTAACCTCTGGATGTTTTATTAAAAAATCATATCCTGAAGTAAAAATTAGAAGAGGTACATTTAATTCTTCTGATGTAAACCTAATAAATCTTAACATATCCCATCCATTTCTTGATGATTTTCCATGGTCTAGGGTTTCACCTTCTCCGACAATTTTTACCTGTTTAAGTCCAAAATCTTGTTTAAGTTCAGTTAAAGTGGTCTGCATTTTTTCTTGAGAGATTCTTCTCTGATTGGTCTGATTTTTGAATCTACCTTCTCCTCTTGGATGTTCTGGATTTTGTGTGGTGAAACAATAGCCACAGTAAAGATCACAACCAATTTGATTATCTTTTCCCGTTCCAAAATCTATATCTACTTGGCTTATAATTTCTCTTTTAGTTGTTCCTCTGAATCTTTCTTGTGGTAAAAGAGTCCATCCCTTGACGTATTGAACCCCTGAATCGGCCTTTTCTCTTTCTACTTTTCCATAACGAAATTCAAGAGTTTTGTATGTTTCTTCGCTGAAGAATATTTGTCTTCTTCTTGCTTCTCCTTGTTTTTTACTTCTTTGATGAATTAGACCCATTAGGATGGCTAAATTATAATATATTTAGAAATATCTTCTTAAATATGAGCATAAATGATAATATTTATATACTATACATAATTTATGCTAATATAATGGAAATAAATAAAATTAAATTGGATAAAGCTGATAGAGTAATACTTGCAGAACTGGATAAAAATTGTAGGATTCCTTCTACTATTTTAGCAAGAAAGGCGAATAAATCTAGACAGGCAGTAGATTATAGAATAAATCAATTAGTTAAACAAGGCATTATTACAGGATTTCAAACTTCTTTTAATCCCCATAAAATGAAGTATAAGCTCTATAAAATATATCTTAAGTTAAGAAATGTGCCTTCAGAAAAAATAAGATTATTTAATTATTTGAAATCTTCTGGTAAAGTATATTGGATGGGTGAATGTTCTGGAAATTGGGATTTAATTTTCGGAGTATTTGCTAAAAACGATTATGCTTTTTTTGAATTGAAAAATGAATTAATATCGAAATTTAATGATATAATTATTGAAGAAGACGCACAAATATTACTTGATGTTAAACAATATCCTAAAGGGTATTTTACAAATCAAATTGGAGAACCAGTTATGTTTGGTGGAGAGATTGAAAGTAATGAAATGGATAAATTAGATTATGCTATTCTAGGAGAAATAGTCAATAATGGTAGAATCTCCATTGTAGATTTAGCTCATAAAATGCATTCAACGGAGATTATTGTAAGAGGAAGAATGAAAAAGATGGAAAATGAAGGCATTATTATACAATATAGAATAGGTATTGACTTAAATAAATTAGGTTTAGAATTATATAAAGCAATAATTCGTTTAGATAAATACAGCAAAGAAGATGAAAAAAGATTGCTCAATTATTTTTCAAGACTACCCAATACTCACTATTATATTAGAAATATCTGGACTATTGAACCAGAAATTGTTGTAAGTAGTTATCAAGAATATTATAAAATAATAGAAGATTTGAAAAAGGAATTTCCTTATGTTATTAGAACAGTTGAATCTGTTTTGATGATAACTGATGAATGGACTCCGGGATTTAAGAGTTTATTGAGCTTATCTAACTAATCTTCATCCTTAAAATCTTCGAACTTGACTTTCCACTGATTATCCCACATCTTTTTTCTCTTCTTTGAACAGGTTTCGCAGTATTTTCTCACGAATCTTGCTCTTGGGTTTAATGTAAATTCTTTCTTGCATTCAAGACATTTTTTTGTCGCCATTTTATATACTATACAAAGTAGAGTTAAAAATGTTATGTTTAGGAAATTGAAAGTTTGCGTAGATTGATTCAATATCTCCAGACATAACCGCCAGTTCTTTGTGAATGCATTGGTGCATAATAATAGGAATCATAGTATCTTTCATCATAATTTGTGTCGCCATACATTCTATATCTTGGATAGTCTACCTGTTGATAGGCTATTTTATCTCCCCATCTATCGTATGCATAACCGTTATGGTAATCATTGTAGTAATATCTGTCTCCTGAGGTGGACGAATATGTTCTGTATTTTGTGTTTGCGTAATATGGATTGTTGTTATCTGTAGCTATTCTCTCAGAATATCTTGTAGTTACCTTTTCATATCCCCAAGGATAATAATTGTAAGAAGTTGCTGATTTAGAATATAATGATTTTTCAGTTGAAGTGGAGTACGAATCTGAATGATACGCAGATACTGGAATGACAAAAAGTAGAGCAACAATAAGTGCTAAGCTTATAAAACTCATTAACTTTTTCATGTTTATCCAATCAGTTTGTGCTATTTAAAAGTTATTTTTGTTTTTCACTTTTGGGAGTAGTGAAAATGGAAGGGTATATGAGATTTTGAAACAATGCCGAGAGATGCTTGTTTAGACAGATAGCTGAGGAAATAGAGAAAGTGTTGGGATAAAATTAATATTCAAAACAAAGTTTAACAAAGTAAGGTATGCTACGCATAAGGTTTAAAAAGTAATTTCTATAAACCTAACCGTGCCTACATCGTATAATGGCTAGTACACATCCCTGTCGCGGATGAGATCCGGGTCCGATTCCCGGTGTGGGCG
>JBBSYL010000012.1:0-29981 GCA_038045265.1 Nanobdellota archaeon
GGGCGCTTTCTAGTAAAACATTGCATTAATTTCATCTGTGTAATCGCTATTTTCAATTCTCTGCCTTCTTTCTATTTCTTCTAGGCAGGCCTGTCTCTTGCTATTGAATATATCGTTTATTTCTCCAATAGGGTAATTTTTTATATCTGTCCCAGAATCTAATAATTGGTCAGCTATTCTATTAATTTCTTCTTTAAACTCTTCTACATCTTCTAAACTAAATACATGTTCTTTAGACACTCCTAACTTTAGATAATGAAAGATTGTTTTTGAAGGTATAATATTTTTCTTTTTATGTAATAACATATTATAGAATAGGGCTTGTCTTTCAAAATTTTCTCCTTTGTCAATGCTATTGCTAGTCTTATAATCTATAATAACAAATTCTGAACCTTCTTTTTTAGTTGCTTGTAGGTCTATAATTCCTTTTAGTCCTATTTTCATTATATCATTTTCTTTTAATGGGAAGCCACGAGTTTTATAATCTAGAACTATGAATTTGTTATTTTTCTTATTAATAAGTAGATTATCTATTCCGCCATGAAGTATGTTTCCATCTTTATCTTCAAACCACAATCCTTTTCTTGAGTTTCTCCATTCCTTAAGCAATTCTTCATTATCAAATAACTTCAAGTTAGCACATTCAGAATTATTGCATAGTTCGGGAGGTAGTTTATCTTTCTCCATAAACTTATCAAAATGTGTCTTTAATATTCCATCCATTCCACTTGGAAGACTTGGAAATATGCCTGCTGGCCTGCTCCAAACCTTATGAGTAGATAACCAGAAGCATCTAGAACATTCGTGCATAAGGTTTAATGTTGAGGGTGAAAGTTTGAATGTCATTTTATTTTTTCTTAAAAGGTATTGAAATCTCTCTCCTACAAAACATTAATAGTAGTCCTCCAATCCCCATTAGAATTGTATTATTTGTAATTAAACCATAAACGGCAAAAATTACTCCAAAGGAAAGTTGAGTAATATCTACAATTGAATCTAATTTGCTATTTTTTCTATCAGTGGTCTTTTTTATTTTCCTAGAGCCCATTTGAGTATACCTCCGCCTATAAATATCCATCCGAGATTATTGTTATTAGATAAAGTTATAATACCTAAGATAACTAGTATAACTGAAACTATATCTATACTACTTCTCATTTTTAACCTCAAAATCTTCATTTATTTCTTTTAATTGCTCTAAAGCATCTTCCAAATCTTCAACTAATTCTTTTGCTATTACTTTTGGCTCTGGTAACTTATCTAAATCATCAAGACTATCATCTTTAAGCCAGAATATATCTAAGTTAGTTTTATCTCTCCTTATTATCTCACTATAATCAAAACATTTGAATTTGTCTGTTTCTTTTCTTTTATGTCTATTTTCTGCATTATAACATTTAATGAAATCCTCTAAGTTTTCTAATTTTAGAGTACTCTCTTTAAGAGTAAAATGCATATTTGTTCTTAAATCGTAAATCCAAATCTTAGAAGTGCATGCTTCCTTTGAAGCTGGCTTTTTATCAAAGAAAAGTATATTTGCTTTAACTCCTTGAGCATAGAATAAACCTGTTGGAAGTCTTAATATTGTATGTAAATCACAAGTTTCCATAAGTTTCTTTCTTATTGTTTCTCCAGCTCCCCCTTCAAACAATACGTTATCTGGTAAAACAACGGCTGCTTTTCCGTTTATTTTTAATATGCTTCTTATGTGCTGTAAGAAATTAAGTTGCTTATTACTTGTTTTTGCCCAAAAATCATCACGAACAATTACTAAATCTTGTTTAGCAGTATTTCCTTCTTCCGTTATTATTGTTTCCGATGAAGCCTTTCCAAAAGGAGGGTTAGTTAAGATAATATCATAAATTGCCCCTGGATTTTTCTTTAGAGAGTCATCTAAGCTTATTGGATTTTCTTCCCCATTAATACCATGAAGATAAAGGTTCATGACACATAAACGAGCAGCCATGGCTACAATCTCATTTCCAGAGAAAGTCTTATGTTTCAATTCTTCTTTTTGGTCTCGGTCTAGTTTATTATTCTTTACAATATAATTATAAGCAGAAAGAAGAAAACCACCAGTTCCACAGGCAGGGTCATGAATTTTCATTCCTGGTTGAGGTCTCATGACTTCGACAATCATATTGATTAATGGTCTAGGTGTAAAATATTGACCTGCTCCTCCTTTTGTATCTGATGCGTTCTTTTCAAGCAATCCCTCATAGGCATCTCCCTTAACATCAGCTTCAAGACTTAACCAGTTTTCTTTCGCCCCGTTTCTCATTAAAAGTAAATATTCTTTGTAAATCTCTGGATTACTTAAATAATCTTTCAGCCAAGATTGTTTATTTAGTTGGCTTATTACAATTCTGTCAATTATGCAATATTTGTTAGGATATCTCATAGCTAAAATTGTTGATGCAATAGGAATAGCTACACCATGTAATTTTAATAGTTCAGATATCGATTCTACTATCTTATCCTCTTCCGCGAGTTTAAACGCTTTCTTAGTTATTATTTTAATGTTTTCTTCGGGTTCTCTCGTTGAGTTTTGTAGTTTAAAATTTCTAATTCTCAAAAAATCAGAATAAGATAGTTCTCTCTTATCACTTATTTCTCTGCTTAATTTATCGAACTCTTTTTCATACCATCTTAAGATTTCTTTTCTGTTCATTTCTCAGCCCAGTCTTTAGCAATAACTTCTGCCTGTTTCAAAACGGTTTCAGTAGCTGTTTGTTGCTTGTCTGGAGGATAATCATATTTTCTTAATATCTTTCTAACTGCAACTCTTAATTGTGCTTGAATACTTTCTCTTAAAGTCCAATCTATTTTAACATTGTTTCTTATTGTTTCATAAATTTCTCTTGCTATCTTTCTTAATGTTGGCTCTCCTAAAATTTTAACCGCACTATCATTTACTTCTAAAGCGTCATAAAACGCAATCTCGTCCTCACTTAACCCTAATTTCTTGCCCTCTTCAGCATCCTTGTTTATCTTTTTAGCTAAACTTATGAGCTCTTCTATTACTTGGGCTGTTTCTACCGCCTTGCTTGTATACTTTTTAATAGTTTTATCCAATAATTCTGCAAATGACCTTCCCTTGACAATATTCTTCTTTGAGATAAGTCTTATTTCATCCATAAGTAACTTCTTCAATGCTTCAAATGCTAAGTTTTTTTGAGGCATGTCTTTAACTTCTGCTAAGAAATCTTCCGATAAAATTGCTAAGTTTGGTTTATTCAATCCTACTGATTCAAATATATCAATAACTCTGTCCGATATTACTGCTTTAGATACTATTTGTCTTATTGCTGAATCTAATTCTTCTGTTTCCTTGCCTTTAACTAAAGTTATCTTCATAATTCTTGATTTGACTAACTGGAAAAATCCGACTTCGCCTCTTATATCCATAGCTTTTTCATTAGGTACTGCAAGAGCAAAACTTTCTAGTAATTTCTTAGAATGTTTAAGAAATCTTTCTTTACCTTCTTTTTGTTTGAATATATGTTCCATAGCATCAGGAATAATTGCTAAAAGCTCATTTATGGGTTTATTCAATTTAGATTTATACTCAAATCCATGCAACAAATTAGATACTACTTCATATTCAGACATCATTAGTTCAACTGCTCTTTCTTGGTCTAAAACAGGTTTGCCTTCTCCACCGCTTGCAGTATAATTCTTTAATGCTTTCTTTAATTCATAAGCAATACCTATGTAATCTACAATTAAACCTCCCTTTTTGTCTTTGAAAACTCTATTTACTCTTGCTATTGCTTGCATTAAACTATGTCCCCTCATTGGCTTATCTAAATACATTGTATGCAAAGAAGGAACATCAAAACCAGTAAGCCACATATCTCTTACAATTGCAATCTTTACAGGATTTTCAGGGTCTTTGAAATCTTCTCCTAATTTCTTTCTTTTTGTTTTATTTCTAATATGTTCTAACCATTCTTTTGGGTCTGTTGCAGAACCAGTCATTATTACTTTTATTTTTCCTTTTGAATCATCTGAATTATGCCAATCAGGTCTTAATTTTATTATCTCATTGTATAAATCAACACAAATTCTTCTCGACATACAAACAATCATTGCTTTACCATCCAATACATTTAATCTATTTTCATAATGATTAACAATATCTTTTGCAATTCTTTTCATTCTTTCAGAACTTCCAACAACTGCTTCCATTCTTGCCCATTTGCTCTTTAATCTTTCCTTATAATCTTGTTCTTCGCCTTCGGTTATTTCTTCAAAATTAGGGTCAATTTTTAATCTCTCTTCATGCTTTATTTCAAGTTTAGCTAATCTACTTTCATAATATATCTTAACTGTTGTTTTGTCTTCTTCCGATTGCTTTATATCATAAACATCTACATATTTACCAAAAACTAATTTTGTATCCCTATCTTTCTTTTCGATTGGTGTTCCAGTAAAGCCAATAAATGAAGCATTGGGTAGTGCATTTCTCATGTGTCCTGCAAATCCATCTATAAAGTCATATTGGCTTCTGTGTGCTTCATCAGCTATAACTACTACATTCTTTCTATCTGAAAGTAAGGGAAATTTTGTTCCTCTTTCATCTGGGAAAAACTTTTGAATTGTAGTAAATACAATTCCTCCAGAAGAAACTTTAAGCAATTTCTTTAATTTCTCTCTTGAATCTGATTGAACAGGTTCTTGTCTTAACAAATCTTGACATTTTATAAAATTGTTATATAGCTGGTCGTCTAAGTCATTTCTATCAGTTAAAACCACAATTGTTGGATTATCTAAAGCTAAAACAATTTTACCAGTATAGAAAGCCATTGTTAAACTCTTACCAGAACCTTGAGTATGCCAGACAACTCCTGCTCTTTTATCTCCCTTTGTTGCTTTTATGGTATTTTCAACTGCTTTATTTACTGCGTTGTATTGATGATATGCAGATAATTTTTTACTAATCTTAGCAACATTGTTTTTTGCGTCTCTTTCTTTCTCAAAGACGATAAAACTTCTTATTAAATCAATTAAAACTTCATGTTTAAGCATTCCTTTAATTAATAATTCTAAACCTTCCATTACTTTCTTAGGTTTTTCTCCGTTAATTGTCTTCCAAGGAGTAAATCTTTCTCTTCCAGATGTTATTGTTCCAGCATACGTTTCTGCTCCATCACTAATAACTAATATTTCGTTAAATCTGAATAAAGAAGGAATTTGAATTTTATAAGTCTCTATCTGGTTAAAAGCATTATTCATAGTTGCATCTTCATCAGCAGGATTTTTCAATTCAAATAGAACTAAAGGTAATCCGTTAACAAAAATTAAAATATCAGGTCTTCTATTATAATTTTCTTCAATTATTGTAAATTGGTTTATGGCTGTAAACTCATTATTCTTTATGTTATCAAAGTCAATAATCTTAATTTCCTCATGGACAATCCTCCCGCTCTTTCTAAATTCAACATTTACTCCCTCAGTTAAAAGTTTATGAAAATGTTGGTTGTTTAACTCCAACTTTTGACTTTCAGTTCTTATAATCTTTTTAACTGCCTCTTCCCTTACTTCTTCAGGAACATTAGGATTTATTCTCTTAATAGCCTTTCTTAGTCTTTCAACAAGAACAACTTCCTTGTAATTCTTCCTTTCTCCATTTCCCCCTTCAGATGCAGGGGCAATATTAGGACCATAAACGTGTTCATATCCTTCAGATTTCAGCATTTCTAATGCATTATTCTCAACAGCTTCTTCATTTATCAAGCTTTTAGGCATATTAGTTTAAGGTTATAGGGCTTTTTAACTTATTTGTCTAATAAATTTAGAGATTATTAACAAAAATCAAAGTATTCCATAAATAATGTGCAATTAATGGAGGGATTATACTTTCTGTCTGCAGATATAAAATTCCATAAACTAAGCCAGTTATAATATGAATTTTACTAGCATAATCTCCATGAGAAAGAGTAAATAGAAATGCCTGAGAAATTATTATAACTCCTAACATGATATAGCCATTTAATTTTGAGAATTTTAATCTAAGAGTTGCTATTGAAATCAATGGCAGGAAAGCAAGAAGAAAAACTAATCCTTCTTCTTTTATAGAAAACGTGCCTATGTGCATTAAGTAATAATAAATAAAATTTGGTAGAATAAAGGCAAATCCAATAATCAAGGGAATAATGAAATCAATCTTGAAAATCTTTCTTTTCTTCAAATTAATAAAATATTGTAATATTATTCTTCTATAAACTATTTCTTCTAATAATGGAGTTAAACCTAAGCTGAATATTATTGTACTGATTAAGTCTATTTTTTCAGTTTCTGGTTTATAAAAAAATAAACCTATGCTAAAGTAGGTTATTATCGTAAGTGTTCCAATAATTGACCAAATAATTATTTTTCTTCTAGTAGGTTTTTCATCTTTTTTAGGAAAACTTCTAAATAAAATATAGAGCAGTATAAACGAGATACATAAACCAATAAAACCCAATAAATAAGATTTCATAATCAGTCCTCTTTAGTGTCTTCAATAATCTTAGCTTCTTTTTCGTAATATTTAGCAATTTCTTTATGGTCGAATGTTCTTGCTATGTGTGCAATTTGTTTTTTTGAACGTATCTGTTCTAAATCTTGTCTTTTTCTTTTATCCCTTTGCCAATTTCTAATAGAATCAATAATTTTACTGAAACCTACCTCAATTTTTGTTAAAGCTAATTCTAAAATATTCATTTTATTATAACATTTTTCATTTTAACTTGTGAACCATCCAAGCTTAACGGCTATTATTGATAAAACATAGAGGGCAGAAAATATAGTCAAGACAATCCAAAAGAATGCTCTCTTTTCTCTAATAATTAAAGCTTCCAAACATAAAACAAATAGCATTAGCACCAAAGCAAAAGAAGGCATTAAAAGGAGAACATTTAATGTGTCCAAGTTATCAATAACAATTTTGCTTGAAATAGTAATGAACGCTAAGATTGCAGTAAAAATTCCCAAGAATTCAATAAGTTTTATGTTTTGTTCTTTTTTAAAATCTTCAAAACCTTTTTTAGTCACTTCTAAAGATTCCTGCAAGCCATTCAATTCTTTTTTTATAGCTTCAGAATCCTTTCTTGGTTCTAAAGTAGAACTAATTTCATCCTTATTTTCGGGCGAAATAAAATTGGTCAAAGTAAAATTATCTTTACTTTTGCTCATCTTTTTTATTCTCCTTTTCTTTTTTTCCAATTCCAAATTCTTCTTCACTTAAATCCAATACTTTAACATTTAGAAATATGGTATTTCCACAGTTTGTACAAACAATAGGGACGCTCGGCAAAACTGGTCCTCCGATAATAAGCCCGCCACCAAATCCATCCATTAAAAAATCATTAGTAAAACCTCCAGCCAATAAGAAATTATTATTAGTGCATATAGGACATTTTAAATCTTCTTTTGTCTTTCTCTTTATAGCTTCATTTATCTTTTTTATAATTTGGTCTGTTTTTTCTTTTGATAATACCATATTATTCTTAATTTTAGGTAGTTTATAATTTTACCCTTATCTCTCCAGACATAAGTTTAGGAAGAAGAGAATCTCGGATTTGTGAAAGATTTCTTGTTTCAATAATATTAATTGAACTTTTGTTTTTAATATAATTTATTATTCTATCGAACTCCGTCAACTTTTCTTTATCAGGCATAGCAAATTTGAAATTTAATATTGCGTCTTCTGGTAAAGCAAGAACCGTTGTTCCAGTAGCAAATCCTGTGGCTCGCTCTCTGAATTCCTTAGTTTGAAGTAGGTATGATAAAAAATGTTTTGGCAAAATTTTATCTTTATTAATAAATCTAATGACGTAAATATGGTGTGTAAATATAATTTTATCATTTCCTAAATCTGATGGAACAATTAAACAACTCCCCAAAATCTCCCTTTTTTGAGTTATATCGGTGTTTGCAATTATTAAATCTCCTGGTTGAACCAGATTTCTTTCTCTATAGTTTCCAGAATAGAATTTTAGACCATCGTATCTAAAATGATTATTTGGAGCGATATTTCCTAAATTAATCATAGGTATTCCCGTTGTATTAAGTCCGCTTCCTTTGTAAGAGAGCCCTCTCTCAACAACGATGAAATCTCCAAGTTTGACATCTTTCCAATTCTCTTTTCTCTCATCAATAAACCATTTCTTAAATAATGCCTGCCCGATTGCTTCAAGGGTTTTGTTCATCTTTTGATTGAGTTCTATTTTTGAGTCTAAGTCTGAGAGGATTTTTGCTATGGCTTGCTGTTCTTTGATTGAAGGAAGACAAAATTCAAATCTAAATATCGAACTAAGTGTAATGCTTGCCTGATTAGCACTGCCTTGTGCACCAGAAATTAAATAATCTGAAAAATCTTGATTTCTTAGTCTATAAAAAAGGAAGCTATTGTCTAATGTTGAATTTACGGGTCTTAAAATAACCGCATTTTGATTTAGTAAAGCTCCGTCTCCTTCAGCAGGTATTTTTATGACTTTACCTACAATTGATTTTGGATTACTTGGCCAAGAACCCACCGTTGCAATAACCACATCTTCTGATTTTAACTTTACTTCATTATAATTACTTAATTTATTAAAGTCTAATCTATTACAGTTATTTAAGTCAATAGACTTATCTGTAAAATTACTAACTCTTATTATTGGATGCCCTGCATCTTGAAATTCTGAAGATTTAAAAGCAAATCCTTTTCTGTGAATTATTTTATCTGCTAGTTTTACAATCTCCCAGTCTTCAGGTATTTTTCCTATTTCAGTTTGCTTGAATTTTGTTTGTGTTATCATTTTTATTTTTACTCCTCAATAGTCCATTTAACGTGTAAAATCTCTTTAGTAGATAAATCGTATAATACCTCTCCAGAATATTTTGCATTTTTATCTAATTCCGCCTCAAATTCTACTTTGATAAAACGCAAATTATCTAAATCAAGTATTTCTCCATCTTTTTCATTAGACATTATTAGCCCTATATCTTCAAGGTCTTTATCTGTACAAAACTCTATTTCTTCACAAGGTTTAGTTAATTTGAGATTTTTAAATGGAATTCCATCTTCATCTAATATCCAATTCTTAATCTTTTCCTCAAAAATATTTACATTAGTAAGAATATATTCTTTTAATTTTCTCTCCTTAAACATGTAAATCTTTTCAAGCTCCTTCTTTAAATCTTCGTACTTGTACACAATATTTATAATCTTTCCAGTTTTTTCTGAAGCTAAATTGATTTCTTGAATTTCATTATTTTTAGGAAAATCATCTTCATTTTGAGTCAGAAAAATTACCGAGGCATATTCTCTAAAATCTTGACAACAGATACATTCCCAGATTATTGAATCTTTCAAATTTCTGTCTCCTTTCTTATGGAATGGCTTTTCATGATTGATTGCTTTTTTGAGAACCTTCTCAAAAATATCCTTTTTCTTATTATCTTCTATATATAAGAATAAGAAACTTGGATTTTTTTCTATTAAACCTTTTAGATATTTTTTGTAATCATAATCTTCCCTAAATTTCAAATCTAATCTGTCATTAATTAATATTTCCATGTGATTAAATTGCAAAACTTTCTCTTTTAGGTAGTCTAAGTCTGAATTAAAGTCTTTATTTTTATAGTAGAAATGTTCTTCAAAAGTTATTTCAGGTATTCCAAATAAGATTTCTTTCTTTAAATTGTTCTTTTCCAGAAAATCTATAAACTCTCTAAAATCACTTCTAGAACTCAGAATTGAATAAATCTTATCTGATTGATTTCCTTCTCTTAAAAAATTTGTATCTAATATTATCAAAGTTTTACTGTTTGTCATCCTTTGAAATCTCCAAGAGTTTTAATTTTCTTTTCTTCAAAGTGCAGGATTTTTAACATTTCCAGTTCATCATTCTTCTTTGTTGCTACTGCTTTAATTTTTATTCTTTTATCTAAAATTCTCCTAATTACTTCTGAATCTATTTTGTCCTTAAATTCTACTGGAACTGCAGTTTCTCCGCCTTCAAGAGAGAAACGATATTTTTCTTTATCTAAATCAACTGCTCTTAATTTACCAAAAAATTCCTCTTCAAAATATTCTATCTTTATCTCGCTTTCTAGCTCAGTCAATCTATCTCTAAATAATGATTTGTCATCAAAACTAATTTCTGTATTAAATTGCGGATTTCTTTTTGAGACAATCTTTATTTTATCGCCCTCTTTTTCTAAAGGGTCAGATAAATGTTTAATATATTGAGCAATTTTAATATTATTAACTATATTTTCAATATTAATTTGTGTTTTAGGTATCTGTCTTTCTTCCTTCTTTTTATTTCTATTCATAATGTAGTATGTAAACAAGGCAGTTATACAACCAGAGAGAACATCTTGTATGATTTCTTTATTAAGAATTATGGAGATTATTTCTTCAAATGAACCTCTCTTAAGTTTTAGGTATATATTAACTTCTGGCTCTTCTTTAAAACCTCTCTGATTATAATATTCCGATACTAACTCTTTAATAAGGTGTTCTGTGGATTTTAGCTGGGAAGTTAGTCTTGATATTTCCATCTGCCCATCAAAAGAAGGACCATCGTAAATAATTTCTAATTCATCCTTATTGGAAAGAAAGTTTTTATCTAAGTCAATTTTTCTTTCACTCATGATTTACTCCCTCAGTATTACTTTCTTTTTTTCTAAATCTATTATAGACTTCTTTTATCCACCTTCCAAGCCCAAAAACTTTAATGATTAAGGCAAAAAGAGTTATTGAAATTAGGCTAATTGAAATTTTTATAGGAAAGAATTGATTTTCTATCTTTTCAAAGTAATTTGAGATATTATAGTAGTTATTATTTATATCTTGTAAATATTGCTTTTCTCCATAATATTTTAATTGTTCTGTTAAATTTTCTATTACAAAGTCTTTTTCTGTTAATTGCCCAGTTAAGTTGGCAATTATATTTTCTTTTTCACTTAATGTCTTATTTGCTGATAAAATTATTCCCTCTAATTCAGAAATCCTTACTTCTTTTAAATTAATTATTCCATTTAATTCTGATGCCTTGGTATTTAATTTATCTATTTCTGCTTGCTTCTCATTTCCCCCGTTTAAAGAGCTAAATATTGGAATCATTGCTGAAAAGAAGATTATCAGAAAGAATATAGCAAATATGGAAGCGATTATCTTTTCAAAATCCATTGATTGTCCTTTATTATTCATTTTAATTTTAGACCTACCTCTGATGCAATTATCTGTGTAGCCCCCTCTTTAGAAACCAAACCAGATAATTTAGTTATTTTGGCTTGAATCATTTGTTCTACTTCTGTTGTTGAGATTTTTAATTTTTCTGAGATAGACTCTATTAAATTATCTACTTTAGAATAGCGTGCTCTTTTTTTGTTAATCTTATTTAATTCTGAAAGTATTTCAGTAGGTGTAAAAACTTTAAATCCTTTAATTGCATTTTCTAGTCCAATAAAGTCTCTTTTATTCCAAGTAATAAAACAGTCTATTTGATTTTCTAAAATGGCTTGAGTTTGAATAGTATCTCCAGATTTAGTTTTAAATTTAATAGCAGTTTCTATAAGTTCGTCTATCCAATCTTGAGAAAATTTCGATACGGTAATCTGTTTTTTATTAATTGATAATGGGAGGGGATTTATTATCTTTTTCCAAGACCTTCTTATCTGATACAGAAGTGAATATGCTTTATCTTTGTCTTTAGTTCTTCTAATCATTGCAGAACCTAGCTCAAGAAAAGTAAATATGGATGTAAAAAAATATATTTCTTTGAGATTATTGCTCAATATATATTCCATAAAATCTTTTGAATCTTTATGATTGGGCTCATTATCAATTTCTGAAGCAACAATTACATCAGTATCAATTGCGATGTTCTTCATTTTTAATACCTTCTCCTGAAAGACACCCTCGTCCTTCTTCTAGAGGGAACTCTTGCTACAAAAGAAACTCTTCTTCCGCTAGCTCTAAAGGATACTCTCCTATTTATAGTTCTTCTTGCCAAAAAACTTACTCTTCTTGCCATACTATTTTTTCCTAGGATATAAATTTAATATTGTTTCAACTTTACCCTCTAAGTTATTTATTTTTTTATCAATAGAATCAATTTTTGCATTTATCTTTTCTAAATCTTCTCTTTTACTCTTCATCCAGTCTTTTAGTAGCGGAATAATTTGAATTATTAATGCGACTATTCCAATAGCAATCACTATTTTATCTGCATAAGTTATGCTGTTATTAAAATCATCAAGGAAATATGCAATTCCCATTCCTAGTACAAATGCTAACAATGGGTTAGCTCCTAAAAATCTCAACTGTGGGATATTATAAATTATTAGAGCAATTACTCCTCCAGCAACAACAATTCCTATTCCGCTTAATTGAATTAATCCAATCATTTTAAATCCTCCACCCCAAACCTTCCAAATTCTTTTTAATTTCTTTTTCCAACTTATCACTTTCCTTGAATTGTTCTGCTAATTCAGAAGTAAGACGCTTCATTTTATCATTAAATGGCTCTGCATCTTCTTCCTCTGCTTCCGTGCCTACATAACGCCCAGGGGTTAAAATGTGTTCATGCTTTCTTATTTCATCAAGTTTTACAGATTTACAAAAACCTTCAATGTCTTCATATTTACCAGCAGTCTTTTCTCCTCTCCAAGAATGATATGCTGAAGATATTTTCTTTAAGTCTTCTTCTGTTAGTTCCTTGTGTCTTCTATCAATCATCTGTCCTAATTTACGAGCATCAATAAAAAGAACTTCTCCGCTTCTATTTCTAAACTTATGATTTTTCTTATCTCTTGAAATAAACCATAAACAACAAGGTATCATAGTATTGTAGAACAACTGACCTGGTAAGGCAACCATACAATCAACAATATCTGCTTCTACAATGTTTTTTCTTATTTCTCCTTCTCCTGAAGTATTAGAAGACATAGAACCATTAGCAAGAACAAATCCTGCTGTTCCATTAGGTGATAAATGATGAATGAAATGCTGAACCCATGCGAAGTTAGCGTTTCCTGTTGGTGGAACTCCATATTTCCATCTTATGTCTTCTCTCAATTGCTCTCCTTTCCAATCGCTATCATTAAACGGAGGATTTGCAATAATAAAATCTGCTTTCAAGTCTTTATGCTGGTCATTAAGATAACTATCTCCCCATTGAATGTTTGCATCTATTCCTCTAATTGCTAAATTCATCTTTGCAAGTTTCCATGTTGTTTGATTGCTTTCTTGTCCGTAAACTGCAATGTCTCCTATCCTTCCACCATGTGCTTCTACGAATTTTTCACTCTGAACAAACATTCCGCCAGAGCCACAGCATGGGTCGAATATTCTTCCTTTATAGGGTTCTAACATTTCTACAAGAAGTTTAACAATACTTCTAGGAGTATAAAACTGTCCGCCTTTCTTTCCTTCTGCATCTGCAAATTGCCCTAAAAAGTATTCATAAACTCTACCAAGAATATCTTTACTTCTGTTATTTTTATCGCCTAAGCCGATTGTTCCTATAACATCAATTAATTCACCTAATCTTTGTTTGTCTAAAGCAGGTCTTGAATAATCCTTAGGTAAAACTGCTTTAAGTGAAGGATTGTCTCGTTCTATTGCGTCCATTGCATCATCTAAAATTTTTCCTATTGTTGTTTGTTTAGCACTCTTTTGTAAATAATCCCATCTTGCTTCAGGAGGAACCCAAAAAGTATTTCTTGCCTTATATTCATCTATATCCTCTGCATCTGCTAACTTATCTTTTTTTAATTCTTCATATACTTCCTTAAATGCGTCAGAAATATATTTTAAAAAAATTAAACCTAAGACTACATGTTTATATTCCGCAGCGTCCATATTATTTCTAAGCTTGTCTGCTGTTTGCCAAAGCTTTTGTTCGAAGCCAAGGTCTGAGCCGTTTTGATTATCTTTACTCATTTTGTTTATTAAAATAGGCTCGAGAATGTATAAAAATCTATCTTTACAGGTAATTCTTCCCTTTATCCAAAAAGCCCTTAGATTTTAGATGATTAACTATGGCAGACCTTACAGCGTCTGCTTCGCTGTATCTTGGAAAGTCTTTCTTTCTGTCTTTTGCAAGATTCTTTAGAGCTTCCAGGACTTCTTTAGGAACTCTTGTTGCTACAATTTCAGGATACTTATTTTCTTTCATTTGGGTGTTAATTTGTAAATTTATATGGATATTTAAATGTTTTGCTTTTATAACATCTGTAAACATATAGAAACTAAAACGAACATTTATATACCCTAACTACTCTGAATCTAGTACACCATGAAGCCAAAAGCTCGAGGTGATAAGCTTGGCGAAGGCTCAATGAAGCCAAACCAAGAGGTGATAACCCAAGGGGGAAATCTCGCAAATTTTTCTGACAATGTAACCTTTCTTACTCCTGTGCATGAATCTTTGAAAATTAAAGGAAAGTTGATGTATAGTGAAGGAGACCAAGCATGGAATACTTTAAGATTAAAAAAGGAAATATTAATGCAGTATCCGCATTTGAAAGATAAGAGTGCAAGTAATTTTATTTATCTTATGGAATTGCACAGAAACTTTGATGAATTAAAAAAGCAAATTGAAACACTTGAGAAAGAGAACTCTCTTATTCCAATAATATTCTTTCTTGGGAAGGAGAATAATAAAATGTAAAATATATTTTTATCGTCGGTAAATATTTCTCCATAGAAAAATATATATACTTCATCATCGTGAGAAAGAGAAGAAATGCATCATGTCTCTTTGTGAAAAAAGAGTTTGGTGTTAAGATAGTGGACTTTTCGTCCTACATTCGGTTGGGGCGGTTCAAAATTGTTTCATCTTCGTTAATAAAACGAGGATGCAATAAAACCTCCTCGTTCGGTGCGGGCGCTTTCTAGTAAAACATTGCATTGATTTCATCTGTGTAATCGCTATTTTCAATTCTCTGCCTTCTTTCTATTTCTTCTAGGCAGGCCTGTCTCTTGCTATTGAATATATCGTTTATTTCTCCAATAGGGTAATTTTTTATATCTGTCCCAGAATCTAATAATTGGTCAGCTATTCTATTAATTTCTTCTTTAAACTCTTCTACATCTTCTAAACTAAATACATGTTCTTTAGACACTCCTAACTTTAGATAATGAAAGATTGTTTTTGAAGGTATAATATTTTTCTTTTTATGTAATAACATATTATAGAATAGGGCTTGTCTTTCAAAATTTTCTCCTTTGTCAATGCTATTGCTAGTCTTATAATCTATAATAACAAATTCTGAACCTTCTTTTTTAGTTGCTTGTAGGTCTATAATTCCTTTTAGTCCTATTTTCATTATATCATTTTCTTTTAATGGGAATGAGATAGTTTCTTCACAAACATGATTTTCATGAGAATCGATTATCTTAATTCCATTCAGCATTGCTTTAATATAATCTATTTGATTTAGAGTATTACCTTTCAAATCTTTATGTATATTGAGATTATGGCTTTCCCATTTTTCTATTAAATGCAAACAGGCCGTATCTTGGTCAATATCTTTTTTTGCATATTTTTCAAGACAATCATGAACTATTTTTCCAGAAAGACCATAACATACAGGCACCTTAGTATCATCTGGGACTTTAGCAATGTATGTAAGGTAAAATAACAAAGGGCTTTGATAATATACATTTAGACTAGATGGAGATAAATTGAATTCAATCTTGTTTTCTTTCTCTTTTTTCAACACCATATATTTTTAGAGAATTTTGGGCTTATATATTCAATCATTGCATCTTGAACACAAGAAAATCAAAGATTTTCTGTGCAGAAAAATCCTTAAAAGATTTTTCATGCATCCTAACTTCAAGATGTCAAGACTTTTCAAGTCTTGAGCACATTCAAGAATCAGAGATTCTTGATGATATTCAATTCTTGATACTAGCATAATTTATAAACTTTATCCGTTAAATTGGATCATGCAGGTAAAAAAGAGTAGTTTATGGACTAGTATTGTGGTAATAGCAATTGTTATTGCGGGAATATATTTTATAAATGCTGGAAATGATGATAAAAGCATGGCCAAAGTTAAATTGGAGACAAATTATGGAGATATTGTTATTGAACTTTATTCTGATATGCCTCTAACTTCAGAGAACTTTGAGAAACTTGTTAATGAAGGTTTTTATGATGGAATTGTTTTTCATAGGGTTATTGATGGTTTCATGATTCAGGGAGGAGATCCAAAAGGAGATGGTACTGGAGGACCAGGATACACAATAAAAGATGAATTTACACATTCTGGAGGAAATAGGAACATAAGGGGAACGATAAGCATGGCGAATGCTGGTTCTAATACTGGGGGAAGTCAATTTTTCATTAATTTAGTAGATAATAATTTCTTGGACAAAAAACATCCCGCATTTGGAATTGTTGTCTCAGGAATGGATGTTGTTGATGAAATTGCAAAGGTTGAGACTGATGGAAATGATAGGCCTATTGAATCTGTAATTATAGAAAAAGCAAGTTTGATTTGACAATATCAAAAATAAAATTTCATTGAATCTATGGTTTGTGAGGTTGGGTTTTAAATCTTACTATAGAAAAATAGAGAAGCAAACCTTAAATAGATTGTAATATAATAATTGGTATGAATAAAAGGATGATTGTAGGGATTATAATCGCACTATTGGTTGTAATTGGAGCTTTCTACTTTTTACTTAATAAGGAATCAAGTAATGCTGTACCTGCCCCTTCATCTGGATTGAATATTGAGATTAAAGATTTTGCTTTTTCACCATCAACATTGAATGTTAAGGTAGGAGATAGAGTAACTTGGACTAATTCAGATTCTGCCCCCCATACAGTTACTTCTGATTCGGGTGGCGAATTAAGCTCTGGAACTATCTCTGCTGACGAGACATATTCTCATACTTTCACGAGTGCTGGAACTTATAATTATCACTGCCAATTCCATACTGGAATGAAATCTAAAGTTATCGTTGAATAAAATGAAGAGCAAAAATAAGTTAGATTTTAGAAAGATTCTATATATTATCTTGTCAATTGCTGTTGTTATTCTTATTTTTTCTTTTTTTGATTACCTTGTGCATCAATTAAGTGCCGAATATTCTGTTCCAGACTATTATTTTAATAATAAGATAATTTATGGATGTTTGTGGGGTTTTATTTTTTATTTTTTTCTTAGGAAATGGAAGGCGAGCCCCATGTTTAAGTCTGCAGTATTTTCCTTCCTTATTGCTACTGTTCTACAAATAAGATATTTTTATGAGGGATATTCTTTAAAGTTTGTAATTGAGTTTTTGTTTTATCATTTTTTCATTTTGTGGGTTGTTTCTTATTTTGTTTTTAGAATGTTAAACCGCTTTGTATGAAAGGTTTTTATACGGGCTTGAATTGTCTAATGTATGGGATTGAGAGGGTTTGGGGTTTTTGTTCTATCTGTTATTTTGTTTGTAGTCCTGACTTTGGGTATGATTGCCGGAAGCTTGAATGTATTTCTCTCCGCAGGAGTTTATCAAGACGCATTTGAGGAAGCAAATGTATATTCTTTTGTTGAAAAGCAGTTTATCGGAAATGAGCTGGGATTAAATTTTGTCAAGGGAGGGGTAAAGGGGGCAGTTGACAGCACTCTGGAACAGGTTTTGGATTACATTAATGGAGATACAAATGAAATAGTTTTGATTATTGATGGAAATGAAATAAAAAAGTTTTTTGAGCAGGAAGTGACTAAGTTTCCAGTATGCACAGAAGAAGAATCTGCTTATGTTGGAGGGGAAGTAAAATGCAGACCCGCCTCCTTGAATAGTTCGCAGTTTTTGGAGCAGGTATTAGTTGAGGAAAATATAAAAATAGTTGAAAGTCAAGAAGTTGATTTGCTTGAAGTTTTTGACAAAGAGAAAAATATTGACAAATTGAGAAATGGAGTATCGTATTATAAGTTTGGTCTCTGGGCTTTGCCTATTATTGCTGTTATTTTAGTGTTGCTTGTATTTTATATTTCTGGAGAGAGCAAGAGAATGGCATTGTTCTTCTCTGGAGGTGCCTTGATATTTTCAGGCTTGATTGGCATTTTTGGAGGAAGTTATTTTGAGAACTTTCTGCTTGGAAAAATGAATGGGCTTGAAGGAAGCATATCTGCTCTCGTTCAATCTCTTCTCGATTCATTTGTAGCAAGATTGTTAGTAATAGGATTTATGCTTGGAGTTATAGGTATTTTGTTTTATCTTGCAGGGTTTGTTGCTTCACCTAAAAAGAAATAATTACATTTTAGGATTTAACATGTCGACTCTTAGGAATAAATAGATTATTGCTATAAATATTGAGAATGAGGCGATTATCAAACCTAAGGTACTGTCTGTTTTTGAGCTTGTGCCTATTACTGAACCTGTTATGTTTGAAAGAAAAAGGGAAGATATGATAAAACCAGCCCCAGCAGTTATTTCAAAAACTCTTTCCAATTTCTTTTTCTTTTCTTTCTTTATTGCAAGATTCTCTATTACTTTGTAGCTCATAGTTTTTTTAATAAATAGGATTATTTAAGCTTATAGATTTTTTAGGAAAGTGGCAGTTTTCTTAGGTGAAAGGTTTAAATATTCAATATTTCTGAGAAAGCAATGCGATTAAGTGAGAAGACAAAGGCAGGATTTTATTTTGTGTTTAGAGTGTTAGTTGGACTTATGTTCTTACAGCATGGGGCCCAGAAATTATTTGGAGCATTTAATGGACCTGGACTTGCAGGATTTGCGGGTTTTGCTGGAATACCTATTTGGCTTGCAGGAGTAGTAGGGGTAGTTGAATTTGTTGGAGGAATATTTATAGTTATAGGATTATTCACAAGAACATCTGCAATTGTATCTACTATAAACTTGATAGTTGCTTTGATATTGGTGCATTTCCCTAATGGTACGATACCAGTGATGAATGGTGGAGAGTTGGCAATAGTGTATATTGCGGCTTTCCTTGTATTGATAGCTAATGGTTCAGGAAGATGGGCAGTTGATAATTTGATTAGAAGATAGACTTTTATACCATTCTTCCGATTTAATGCCGTGATATTTCAAATAATTGCAAAGGATAGAAAAAGCAAAGCAAGAACAGGCACCTTGAATACAAAATCTGGAAAAATTGAAACTCCTTTTTTCATGCCTGTTGCAACTAAGATGACTGCAAAATTTGTTTCTCCAGATGATTTTGAGAAGATGGGTGCAAAAGCAGTGATAAGCAATGCTTTCATATTGAGTTTGAAGCCTGGAACTAAAATAATAAAAAAGGCTGGAGGAATTGGAAAAATGATGGCTTGGAATGGCATTAATTTTACAGACTCTGGAGGTTTTCAGATGTATACTAAATCTTTATACATTGGAAGTGATGAAAATGGTGTTAGATTTAGGGATCCTTTTGGTGGGAAAGAATATTATGTAACTCCTGAAAAAGATATGCAGATACAGCTTGATATCAATAGTGATGTTGCGATGTGCTTAGATAGTATGCCTTTAATTGAAAATTCTAAAGGAGATATAAAGAAAGCAGTTGAGAAAACTAGCAAATGGGCAAAAAAGTGCAAGGATTATCATGATAAAATGCAGAAAAAGATAAAACTTGAAAATAAGCAGATATTATTTGGAATAATTCAGGGAGGAATACATAAAGATTTGAGGGAAAAATCGGCTCGAGAATTGGTAAAATTAAACTTTTTAGGATATTCAATAGGAGGTTTAGCTCTAGGAGAGCCAAAAAAAGAGGAGTATAAGATGATTGAAGTTTGTAAGAAGATAATTCCTAAAGAGAAACCTGTT
This sequence comes from Nanobdellota archaeon, assembly GCA_038045265.1. Classification (GTDB taxonomy): domain Archaea; phylum Nanobdellota; class Nanobdellia; order Pacearchaeales; family GW2011-AR1; genus SICV01. The sequence continues at coordinate 19,781 of JBBSYL010000012.1, forward strand.
TATTTGATGGGTGCTGGGCATCCATTAGAGTTGCTTGAAGCTGTTTCGAGAGGAGTAGATATTTTTGATTCTAGATTTCCAACAAGAAATGCAAGACATGGGAGCATTTACATTTGGAAAGGTAAAATAAATTTAATGAATAAGAAGTATGAAAATGACCTCTCTGCTATTGATAAGGAATGTGATTGTTTCTCTTGTAAAACATATACAAAGGCGTATATAAGATATTTATTGAAACAGGGAGAGGGAACAGGATATAGATTAGCGAGCATACACAATTTGCACTTTTTACAATCAGTTATGAAGAAAGCTCGGGAAGAGATTAAGAAGGGAAAGTTTGACAAATTGCTTAAAGAATTTAGGAAAAATTACAAAGAATAGGTTTAAAAAATAGGTTTTTGTGCGTTTCTCATGAACAATTGCCAAGATGTTGGTCCAGAAACTAGATTTATAATAGATAGCTGTGCTTTTGATGCTTTCAACGACAATAAACCTTCCCTTAGATACCAATTGGAGCATTTTCTTGATCCTGAAGCAGATAGGAAAGAGATATGTGGGTCGGTTAAGTCATATCTTGAAGCCTTAAGTGCGACTTTAGACTTTTCAAGAGCAAGAGAGATGGTTTTTTTGGGATCTGTTTTGGATGAAAGGGCTTGTTTTTATGACATTGTCAAGAACAGAGTGAAAGCAGTCAAGACAGGTTTTCCAAGAAAAGCGAAGAGTGAGCCATTAACAGAAGATTTTGGATCTCTGATGAAACATGCGGAGAGGTTTATGGAAGTTTTCAGAGAAGCTAATGCACTTATGCAAAGAAGAAGATTTTCTGTAAATGAATTTTGTGCTTTACAAAGAACAATTTATGATTTTACCTTAAATCTTGCAAGAAGCGTGCATACTTACACGAGAGGTAAAGATAATTTGCCTACTCTAGGAGAAATTGCTGAGACAGATAGAAAAATAATGGCTAGTGCCGCAGCTTTGGCATTAAAGAATCCTGTCGTGATAATCTCGAAGGATAGTGGAATTATAGGACGTAATAGAACTAATGTACAAAGTTCTCTTGAGAAGATTGTTCCCCATCTTAGGACAGATCCCTGTTCTAGAACTCATAAAGGGTTGAATATAACCCTTCCCTTCTCTATTGGGGTATACAATCCAGATAGCTCTAAAAATGGAAAAGGATTTTATGATCCGGATAAAGTAAGACTTGTTTATGGGGTTGAAGCTTAGAAATCTTTTTTATTTTTTAAGTATTCTATCAATTTTTCAGAGATTAATGGCTTTCCATTGATTAAATTATATTTATAAGGAAGAATTACAGATTCTATTTCATTTATTTTAATTTCTACTTTGTTCTTAAATTTTAATTTATTAAAAGAGGTGCCTGTAAGTATTTTATGGACAGTGTAAACAGCATTGTCTGTCGAAAATTGTAATTTCCCAATATTTCTTGTGCTTCCTTTCACAAATTTTGTAAGTTCTGCTTTTGTTCTTTTTCTTGGAGGATAATCTCCCAAAATTCCGCCGAAAATGAAGTAATCGAATTTGTTTTTATCATTTGGAGAAAGCAAAGTAGGAGAATCTGGATCTAATATGCAGGAATTAATTAATTGCATTGATTTAATAGATTTGTTAAATACTTTCCCTAGTTTTTTTAGTTTATTCTTATCTTTGTCTTTTATGTTTGTAAACCAGAGATTATTTTTTCCGATTATCTTTGAAATGCTTTCATATTCTATAAGGCACCATTCATATAATTCTGGTTCTAAATGCTCTATGATAAATATAGGTTCCATAATATTTGATAATTCTTTATTATATAAATATTTTTTAAGGGTAGTTTTTACTGATAAATATGGGAAGAAAGATAAAAGTTTATGTGGGAATGAGGGAATTGCATGATTTGTTTACTTCTGATAGCGATATAATGGAATTATTTTTGAGAGAATATGGACGAGGAGAAACTCTAGATACATTCTTTCCTGAAAAACAGTATGATTGTAGTTCTTCTGGCGATTCAAAAGAAGAGCAACAATTTTGTTTCTATAACTTGTCTCCTTGTGCATTAAGGGAATTTTTATCTAGTTTGTCTGAAGAAATAGAAGGAAATTATGAAGTAAGGAATTCAGCGAATGGCGGATTCATTATGGGTAGATCTTACGGAGATTTAATGCTTGCTGTTTAGCATCAACAGTTTTAAATATCTTTTAAGTGTTATATTTAAACAAGAGGGAAAATGAGAATATTTATTGATTCTGCAGATATTGAAGAGATAAAGAAAGTTAAAGAATATGGTTTACTTGATGGAGTTACTACCAATCCTAGTTTAATTAAGAATGCGGTGAGAAAATTAAAGGAAAAAGGCAGAAAATTAGATGTTGAAAGTTATATAAAATATATATTTAGAGTTGTTGGAAAGAAAGTACCTGTTAGTTTAGAAGTTGTTGGGCAGGATTATGATGAAATGATTAGAGAAGGATTTATGTTATGGAAGAAATTCAAAAGTTGTGGGAATGTTTATGTTAAGATCCCTATTGATCCGTGCATTGAAGGCAAATGTAACAGGAAAATGGATGGGATAAGGGCGATAAAAGAATTAAGCAGAAGAAAAGTAAGAGTAAATTGCACGCTCATCTTCACACCAGAACAAGCATTATTGGCAGCAATGGCTGGGGCAAATTTTGTAAGTCCTTTTGTTGCCAGAGAAGAGGATTACATAAAAAAAATAAAGAGGAAGGACAATGGAATAAAATCTGGAATAGATTTAGTAGCACAAATAAGAGAGATATTTAACAAGCAGAAGGTAAAGAATTGCGAGATACTCGCTGCTAGCGTAAGAGACGTGAGGCATTTTAGAGAAGTTACTTTGGCTGGGGCAGATATTGCAACAATGCCTCTTTCGGTTATTGAACAATTAGTAAAACATTATAAGACACGAGAGGGAATGAAGAGGTTCACGGAAGATATTGTTCCAGAATATGCAAAACTTGTGGGATATAAGAAACAATAGTTTTGTTGTAAATTATTAAATAAGAAAAATTAAAGTAAAAGATTGTTAGCTGATGTATAATATAATTAACATATTAGAGATAATTATTGGAGGTTGATAAAAAGGAGTAGGTTTTATATATTGAATTGGGTTAATTATGTAATGAAAAGGGGATTTGTAAGTTTTTAAGATGTTTAGTCTAAAGAAATTAATAGGTCTTGAAAAGGAAAAGAAGTTTAGAGTCGCTATATTTGGTAGTGCGAGAGTGAAAAATAATGATGTTACATATAAAAGAGTGAGATATCTTGCCAATATGCTTGGTAAGAATAATATCGATATTGTTACCGGAGGAGGTCCAGGATTGATGAGGGCGGCGAGTGAGGGGCATAAGATAGGAAGTAAAAATACTGGAGCCCTTTCAATAGGGATAGGAATAAAATTGCCTTGGGAGCAGAAGTTCAGCAAGACCATTGAATATAAAAAACAATTTAATATATTTTCTCAAAGACTTGACGAGTTTATGCTTTTGAGTAATGCAGTTGTTGTTGCGCCTGGTGGACTTGGCACTTTATTGGAATTGTTTTACACCTGGCAATTAGTGCAGGTGCATCATATATGTCATATACCTATAATTCTTATGGGAGATACTTGGTCTGGCTTGTTAAAGTGGATAAGGAAAGAACCATTGAGAAGAAAATATCTAGATAAAATGGACTTTAATCTTGTTTTTCATGTGAAAACACCTAAGCAGGCGATGAAGATAATTGAAGAATCGCATGAACATTTTGTAAAAGGTGGAAGAAGCTTCTGTTATAATTATAATAAGTATAAGTTGAAGTAGTGGGATTAGAAACATTTAATAAGGTATCTTTTGTGGGATTTAGGTATCCTGAGCGCAGAAAGCGTAGGTATCAACTTGTTTGAGAGGTATCGTAGACTGTTTCTGGATATGACAAAATGAATGAATTAAATGCACACAGGAGGTTTCGATGAGCAAAAAGATATACGTAGGAAATTTGCCTTTTAGTACTACAGACGCTGATCTTAAAAAGATGTTCGAGTCTTATGGTCAGTTGGGAGAAGTAGTTATTATAAAGGACAAATTTAATGGCAGATCCAAAGGATTCGGCTTCGTCACTATTGAGGACGATGCAGAAGCTGAAAAAGCTGTTTCAGAGCTTAACGGTAAAGATATGGACGGAAGAGCTTTGACAGTTAATGAGGCAAGACCAATGGACCCTGACAGACCTAGGAAAAGCTTTGGCGGTGGACGCAGCAATGGCGGTGGTTTCGGCGGCGGAAGACGCGAAGGCGGATTTAGAAGAGAAAGATATTAGTCTCTCTTTATAGGCAAATAATTTAATTTTTTATTTTTTAATTGCTAACATAACCATTAAAAATACCCGTTTCTTAATAGATTCATGGATAGAGAGGTTAAAAGAGTGTATATTGGTGCAGACCATGCAGGTTTTAAGACGAAGGAAAGACTGAAGAAATTTTTAAAGAAAAAGTATGATTTGATTGATTGCGGGGCTTTTATTCTTGATAAAAATGATGATTATCCAAATTATGCGTTCGTAGTTGCAGAACATATTGTAAAAGATGCTGAAGGGATTGGAATATTGGTATGTGGTTCTGGAAATGGGATGGCAATTGCTGCAAATAAAGTGCATGGTGCTAGAGCAGTAATGGCAGTTGATAATTATGGAGTTAAAATGGGAAGGGAGGATAATGATGCAAATATACTTGTTCTGAGAGAGAGGCAGATGAAGTTTGAGAAAAATAAGAGCATGGTGAATGCTTTTCTGAAGGCAAAGCCAAGCACAGTTGAAAGGCACAGAAGAAGAATAAGGAAAATTGATATTTATCATTCTTGAGCATGGTAGAAATGAGAGAAGTCTTTTTGGTAGGATTATTAAATGCTGATTTACTATAGTTAATATGAATAAAGTAATACCAACAGTTTTTGCCTATGATAAGAAGGAATTTGATGCAAAGTTCAAAGAATTAAAGAAAATAAGCAAAGAATTACAGATTGATTTTATGGATGGTCAGTTGACGGAAACAAAGGGCGTTAGATTAGAGGAAATTTCCAAGATGTCTGGAATTAAAGCTGAAGCACACTTGATGGTTATAGACCCAGAATCTTGGATTGAGGATTTGAAGAAAAAGGGATTCAAAAAAATAATGGTGCATTATGAAAGTTATCAAGATATAGGTAAATTGGCACATGTAGTAAATGAAATAAAAAGCAGGAAGATGAAAGCGTGGATAGTTTTCAATCCTGAAACTAACTTTAACTCAATATTCAAAACAATAATGAGGATAGGGGAAATTGATGGGGTAATGCTGATGGGAGTAAGTCCTGGAAGAGAAAATCAAGAATTGGATACTAATGTAATAAGCAGGATAAGAAACATAAAAGCTGAATTTCCAAAAATAAAAATCCAAGTTGATGGCGGAGTTGATGATAAGACCATCGGAAAATTGAAAGAAGCAGGTGCAGATATTGTTAATTCGGGAAGTTATGTAAGCCATTCTGGAGATCCTAAAAAGGCATTGGGTGAATTAAAAAAGATTTTTGATTAGGTTTAAAAGGTAGTAAATTTCTGATTTTCTATGAATAGATTAAACGGTAGAAGGGTAGTAGGAATAAGTCCATTACCCGGGGATGTGTTTTTAGTCAGCAGAAAAAATGGAAATGGGGCCGTAGTTCAAACATATCATATTGCTAGTAAAGACAATCGGGGAACAAGCCCCGATTCTGTAAAAGGGAGATTGATTAGGGTGCTTAGTGAAAGTGAAGGCATTGCTCTTACTATCGATGAGCTGGCAAGGAGAACCAGTTCTCTGCCTGTTTCAGTAAAGGGAGATTTGGCTGCGTTAAAAAGAGATTACGAGGGATCTGAAAGTTATGAAATGGAAGTATCCCAAAATAGAAAAGGAAGAACATATTGCTTAAAACAAAGAAGATAGATTTTATATATTCTAATTTGTTTGATGAATAGAGATGGATAAAATGAAAAAAATAAGTTTAAGAAAGATAACAACTAAAGGGAAAGCGTTATTTATCGCATATGACCAAGGATTAGAGCATGGACCCGCAAAGGATTTTGATGATAAAAATGTAAACCCCTTATATGTGTTAGATATTGCTAAGAAAGGAAAATTTAACGGAGTAGTTTTTCAGAAAGGAATTGCTGAGAAGTATAATAAAGAAATAAAGAAAAGCAAAGTTCCCTTGATAGTAAAGTTGAATGGAAAAACAAGTTTGTATAAGGGAGAACCTCTTGCTGAACCAATATGCACTGTTAAAGAAGCAATTAAACTTGGAGCAAGTGCAGTAGGATTTACAATATATATAGGAAGTGAGTATGAGGCACATATGTTTATGCATTTTGCAGGAATAGAAAGAGAAGCTCACGAACATGGATTGCCAGTTATCTTATGGGTTTACCCAAGAGGAAAAGCCGTGAAAAATGATTCAAGTAGAGAGATTATGGCATATTCTGCTAGAACGGGATTAGAACTTGGAGCAGATATTGTTAAATTAAAGTATAATGGTAATGTTGAAGATTTGCAATTTGCTGTAAAAAGTGCAGGAAGATGCAAAGTAGTCGTTGCAGGTGGAGTAAAGATAAGGGAGAGAGATTTTTTGAATGAAGCTAGAAGAGTCGTTAAAGCTGGAGCTATAGGATTGGCTGTTGGAAGAAATGTGTGGCAATCTAAAAAACCGCTAGAGTTCTCAAGAAAATTAAGAAAGGAGGTTTTTGGATAATGATTGTCATAAATTTTAAGAATTACGTATCTGGAGAGAAAGCGGAAAAGCTTGCTTTTGAAATTAAAAAATATTTATCAAAGGTTATATTATGTATTGATTCTGCTGATTTGAGCAGGATAAAGGGCAGTTGGGCCCAACATGTAGATTATATAAAAACTGAGAAAAGCACAGGAATGGTAAGTGCTGAAGATGTAAAAAATGCTAGTGCCGTTGGAACTTTGTTGAATCATAGTGAGCATAGAATTCCTTTTGATTTATTAAAAAAAACAACCGAACAGTGCAAAAAAGAAGGATTAAAAATAATAGTATGTGTTTTATCTTTAAGAGAGGCTAAAAGGGCTGTGGGATTAAAACCTTGGGGGATTGCTTTTGAAGATGAGAAATTAATAGGCTCGGGTAAAAGTATAACGGAGTATAATTCAGAAGATGTGAAAAGTTTTGCCAAGTTGCTTAAAAGAACTAAAATAAAGACTCTTTGTGGGGCTGGAATATCCAATGTTGAAGATGTTAAGAAGGCATATGAACTTGGATGTAAGGGAGTATTAATTTCAAGTGCAATAGCAAATGTAAAAAATCCCGAAAGTTTTTTAGTTGAACTAGAAAAATTGGAAGTTTGATTAGTAATTAATAACCTAGAAATTTTCGATATTGTTCTTTACATGCTTGTTGCAATTTAGAATCTTTCATTAAATTACATACAGTTATATCTTTCTTTATCTCAGCTACAACGGCAAAACAGTAAGCGAAATTACTGCAATGAGATGTGTCTTTTGAAACCCTTACTTCTGCTTCTAAACATGATAAATCATTCAACCTTCTGGAGCATACATTTTCATCTGGAAATGCTGGAGCATATTTTCTATAGCATGAGGAAACTAGCTGGTCATCATAACCATCTCCTCCGCCAAGGAAACCTGTGAAATGCATTTTATCGCAAATTGAAATATCTTTGTTTTGAATTGCTAAATCTTGAATTCTAATTTCATCAGCTCCGCTCCTAACAGCATATCTATCAAATGGAAGACCATAAATAAATAATGCTCCTAGAATAACGAGCACTAAAACTATTATAGATAAGATAATGATAAACTTTTTATTAACCATGTATTAGATTGGTGACTCTGTTTAAAAAACTTGCTAAAAAACTTAAAAATAATTATCCGCTTTTCAAAATTCTATATCTTCGCCCTTCTTAACAAATTAGCATTCGTAACAACAGTTATAGATGATAGCGCCATTGCTATTTCCGCTATAACTGGATGAAGCAAACCTGCAACAGCAAGAGGAATGGCTATAACATTATATGCAAAAGCCCAGAAGAGGTTTTGCTTTATCTTTCTAAATGTTGCTTTGCTTAGATTGATAGCTTCTACTACTCCTACTAGCGAGCCTTTTACTAATACTAAGTCTCCAGCTTCAATTGCAATATCTGTTCCAGTCCCCATTGCAATTCCAACATTACTTTGCTTTAATGCGGGGGCATCATTTATTCCATCTCCAACAAAAGCAACCATTCCTTGCTTCTGCAATTCTTCAACTTTATTTGCTTTATCTTCAGGAAGAACATTTGCGATTATTTCATCTATTCCTGCTTCCTTTGCAATTGCTTTCGCAGTTATTTCATTATCTCCAGTAATCATTAATGTCTTATATCCTGCTTCTTTCAATCTTACAATTGCAATAACTGAATCTTCCTTAATGGCATCTGCGACTGCAATAACTCCAATTACTTTTTTATTCTCTGATACAATCATAGTAGTTTTTCCCTGCTTTTCAAAACTAACTATTTCTTCTTCTACTTTGTTAAGGTTTATTTTATTTTCATTCATTAATGTTCTATTTCCTATTATAATCTCATTCCTTCCTATTTTTCCATATACTCCTCTTCCTCTAAGGATCTTAAATCCTGTAACTTTCTTATATTTCTTAAGCTTTGTATAATTAACAATTGCTTTAGCAATTGGATGTTCACTTAGGTTTTCTAATGATGCTGATATTTCAAGTAAATAATTCTCTTTCACAATTGAATGAATATTTGTAACTTCTGGTTTTCCTTTGGTTATAGTTCCAGTTTTATCAAACACAACAAACTTAACTTCTTTCATTGTTTGAATAGCCTCTCCTTTTCTAATTAATATTCCCCTTCTTGCCCCCATTCCAGAGCCAACCATTAATGCTGTTGGAGTTGCTAAACCAAGAGCACACGGACATGCAATAACAAGGACAGCAATCCCTACTCCAAGCGCCCTACTTATGTCTTGAGTGAAATACCACCAATTACCAAATGTTAAAATTGCGAGAGCCAATATTATTGGGACAAACACGCTAGTTATTTTATCAGCCAACTTCTGTATAGGAACTTTAGTTCCTTGTGCTTCTTCAACTAATTCAATAATATGTGCGAGGAAAGTATCGCTTCCTATTTTTGTAGCTTTAACATATAATATTCCATCTTGATTTATAGTTGCTCCAATTACTGGGCTTTTTATTCTTTTTTCCACAGGCAAACTTTCTCCTGTAACCATGCTTTCATCAACTGCACTTTCCCCTTTTACAACAACCCCATCAGTAGGTATTTTCTCTCCCGGCTTAACAATCATTATATCTCCAACTTTAACTTCCATAATATCTATTTCAATTTCTTCTTTTCCTCTTAATAACCGAGCCTTTTTAGCTCCAAGTTCAAGTAACTTCATTATCTCTCTGCTTGCTCTTCCTCTTGCAATTGCTTCAACATATTTTCCAGTTGTAAAGAAAGCCATAATCATTGCCGAAACACCAGAATAGTCTAACACAATATCAGTAAAACTTAACAATCCAGTTATATATGCGATAATTGTTCCAAGCGCAATAAGAGAGTCCATATTAAAGTAAAGTGAGAAGAAGCCCCTCATTCCACTCTTTATTGTAGGCCATCCAAATACAAATACAACAGGAAATGCAAGAACTAATATAATATAAACAGAATAAGGTTCAGGAATAATCATCATTTTGAATAATCTCTCACTTAACATAAGCACAACAATCGGAATCGTAAATATCCAGCTCCAAATAAGTTTTTTCTTCCAACTGGATATTTCATCATCTTCTATTCCTTTTTCGTGATTGTGTTCTCCATGTTCGTCCATTTTCATATTTTTCATTTTAAATTAATATAATTTCTTCAATAAAAATAGGTATATAATACCTTCTGTGAAACTAGTTTCATGAGATTATCTTATAGAAAGAAAAAAGTAATCTATCTATCTACTAGTTCTTCCCGTCCAGCATCCCTATACGGGGAATAAAACTTATAAGCAACACCTATCGAACCCGCGATTATTAAAAGAGGGCTATGTGAGTATAAACCTAATGCAAGAGTAAATGAAGATAAAGTAAGAGCTCTTTTTTCCTTTCCAAAATAAATATTCCATGTCTCTCTTAAATCTTCT
>JBBSYL010000013.1:0-6970 GCA_038045265.1 Nanobdellota archaeon
GCAAATACTTTGCCAATCCCCTCATTGCGTAACTATGTGCACATCCACATGCTCTCTGTCCATTGCTAAATATAATTGATTCAGCTCCACAACAGTATTCACATGAAATGCTTCCTCCTATTTTCTTATATCTTTCCATCTGCTCTGCCGTTAATTGTTTGTCTTCATAAGCAGCTAATTTCTGTATTGTTCTGTCAGCTAATTGGGGATTGCTCGCAGAAACATCATCAAAGCTCACTCCTAATGCCTTTCCATAAACAGCAGGAACTCCCTTAGGAATTATCTCTGATGCAGATACAGTTGCTAATCCACTTCCTCCAGAAGATGAATCAGAAGCAATAACATTTCCTGTTACTGAATATATCTTGCCTGCATTATACACTAATAATATAGCAAGAACAGCAATTATTGCTATTTGGATTATAAACTCGTAGTTGGTTTTCTCTCCTCCTTTCATTTCGTTGTTTTCTTCTTCAACTTTTTCTTGTTTCATTCCCTTTTCAGGAGATTGTTTTTATATAAGCGCTTTTGTGAAAATATTTTCACAATAGGTTTCGTGAAAATATTTTAAAGGTTTTAAGCAAAAAGGCTAATAGAAAGCACAGCAATGCAAAATAAAACTTTTTTTAGAAAAAGAAGAAATTTTCAAAGGGTTTCGGTTGTCACTAAATAATGGGCCAAAAGATTTATATAGAATGCTCATTTATTTACATTTGTATTCAAATGAGGGAAATAAATGGTTCAAAAAAATGTAACATTAAGTCTTGATGAAAATACTTATGAAAAGTATAAAGATTTTTGCAAGAAAAATGCGGTCGCTTTATCAAGAAGCATAGAAGTATTCATGGAAGATAAAACAAAAGAAGGGGAAAAATGAGCCAAGAACTTTTATCCGTAGGTCAAGCATCTCAATGGGCGAGCGATTATTTAGATAGGTCTGTAACCACTTCAAATATAAGTTATCTTATTCAATATGCTAAAATTAAAAAATATCTTGATAAAGAAAAGAAGATTAAAGTTAATTTGAATGAATTAAAGAGTTATTATGACAAATATTTAGTTAAAAAACAAGAATCATGGAAAAACCAATTAGGACACGATTTAAATTGGGGTTTATCCTTTTCTAATTTAAGAGAATCTGACACAACAAAACATGTTCATAGGTTACATCCTTACAAGGGTAAATTTATACCTCAATTAGTTGAATATTTTTTAGATTCGCACCTAAATACATTCAAAAAAGAAATTTTCTTTAAGTCAGGAGATATTATATTAGACCCATTCATGGGAAGTGGAACCACTCTGGTTCAATCTTCAGAGTTAGGATTAAATTCCATTGGAATAGATATTTCTGATTTTAATTGTTTAATTTCCAAGGTTAAGATTGGAAAACATAGTTTACTTATATTGGATAAAAAAGCTAGAGATGTTTGTTTTAAAACAAGAGAGTTTAGCCAAGAGGTTTTTGATGATTCCTTTGACGAACAATTAAAAGAAAAACTTAATGAATTTAATAAAAAGTATTTTCCTAATCCGGAATTTAAGAAGAATGTATTCAAAGGAACAATAAGCAATGAAGAGAAGTATGGGGAAGAAAAACTTAAATTGTTTCTAAAAGAAAACACCGAATTTTTTGAAAAAAATGGAACAAAAGATAAATCAGGTTTGCTAAATGAAAAAGAAATGAATAGTTTCCTTAACAAATGGTTTTCAAAAAGAGTTAGGCAAGAATTATTCTATTATATTAAACTTTTAAAACAAATTGATGATGAAAACTTGAAGAATGTGTTAAGAATTGTTTTAAGTAGAACTGCTCGTTCATGTAGAGCTACAACACATTCAGATTTAGCAACCTTGACAGAACCACAAATTGGACCATATTATTGCCGAAAACATAAAAAGTTATGCACCCCCATAAATTCAATTATTAAGCATCTTATAAGATATACTTATGATACAATCGCTAGATTAAATGAATTTTCAAAAATCAAGAAGAATGTATTTAGTGAAGTTATTCATGGAGATTCAAGAGAAACAAATATTTTACAAGAAATTAAAAAACAAAATCCAGAATTTGCTAAGTTATTAGCAAATAAAAAAATAGATGGAATTTTTACTTCCCCCCCTTATGTAGGTCAAATAGATTATCATGAACAGCATGCTTACGCCTATGAACTTTTCAATATTCAGAGAAAGGATGATAAAGAAATAGGGCCTCTTTTCAATGGGCAAGGACAAAAAGCAAAAGATGAATATGTTGAAGGAATAAGCAAAGTTTTCATAAATATAAGCAAATTTGTTAAGAATAATGGAGACTTTTTTGTAGTTGCAAATGATAAATATAATCTTTATCCTTTAATCGCCGAAAAAAGCGGATTAAAAATTATAGAGCAGTTTAAAAGACCAGTTTTAAACAGAACTGAAAGAGATAGACAACCTTATGCAGAGATTATATTTCATATGAGAAAGGTTTAGGGGAGGGAAATATCTTTTTAACCGACAAGTCTAAAAAATAATAGTTCTTCTCTGTTTAATGAAACATATCTACTTAGATTTGAATAAATGGGTTTTGCTTTCTAAAGGGTGGTATGAAGGGAAAGGAGAGGTATATGATTTAGTTTGCAGGTTAAAAGAAAAAATTAGAAATAAAGAGTTCATGATTGTTGTTTCTTTAATAAATCTTAAGGAGGCTTTGAAGAGATTGAATGAAGAGAGTAGAAATAGATTATTAGAGTTTATCTTTGAAATGTCTCTAGGAAACACTATTTCTCCCTTTAGAGATTGGGTAGTGGATGATGAAGTAGAAAATTTATTCCTTAAAAAATTAAATAAGAAAATCGATATTAGATCAAAGGTAATTAGGAAGGGGCTTTCAGGCATGATTGGGATGGAAGCTTCAATACAAGGAAATTTTTCTGAAGAGATTAAAGCTAAAATGAAGGAAAAGGTTAATTCTTTAGAAACATTTAAACTTATTATTTCTACCCCAAAATCAGCAGAGAGGGCAAGAGACGATGATTTATATTTTAATCAACAAGTAAATAAGTTTGAAGGAATTCGGGAAAAGGAAAGAAAAAACAAGAATAAGAAAGAACAGTTTGAGTGGGTTTTAAGAAGTTATTTTAGAGACTTTATTATGCAAAGAATTATACAATTTTTCTTTAAATATGGTTTTGCTGTAACTAAAACAGATATGAACTTTGAAGAAATAGAAGATTGGCTTAAAAGACTTCCTGCAACTTATTCATATTTCTCTTTGTTGGATTGGAGAGATAGAAATTTAAATAAGAAAATTGAAGCAAATGATTTGTATGACTTAATGAGCTTTACAATGGGCATAGCATACTGTGATATTCTTTTTGGAGAGAATAGATTTGTGGCTTTATCTAAACAAGCGAGACTAAATGAATTATATGATACAGTAATAACTTCTTCATTAGAAGAATTTAAGAAAATAGTTTCTTAGATCTCTAGATTTTAATAAAAATAGGTATAAAAAATTTTCATCTTCTAAACATCCATTTTCTTTTCAGCAACTTTTTTAATCTTATTCTGTATTTTTTCTTTAAACTCTTTTCCAACTTCATCAAAGATTCCCAAAACTTCTTCGTAAGTTCCTTTTCCACCAAGAAGTTCCCAGAATTTTTCGGCAACATAAAGATCTTTTTCTTCATCTAAATATCCTTGCATTGTAAATCTGCTATATGGTTCTGGATGATATGGATTATAGGGGATTGCTAAAATTGTGTTTACTTTCTTTTTTCTAAGTGCAACCCATTCTAATAATTTTTGTTTAGATTTTACAAAAACATCTATGTTTGGTTTTGCTGTCTTTATCTCAATATAATATTCATCACTTCCTTTTTTCAAAAATAAATCTGCTCTTATCTTTATCTTTCTTCCATTATTATTTCTTACTTTTAAGATTTCTTTAATCTCTTGCTCTTTATTAGCTATTCTTGTTCCATTCTTAATCTCTTGAAGAATCTGAGAAATTACAGAGTTTTCTTCATTTGTAATTTCTCCTTCAACATCATAGCCAGTTTTTACTTCATCATAACGAGCTGATGCTACAATTTCAGAAATTTTTTCATAGACAGACATTCCTAAAGTTGTAGCTAATGAATGTATAAAAGAATAAGAGGCAACTTTTTCAGAATCTTGCATAAGTTTAACCAGAAAAGGCATAGAAGTTGTTTCTCTTACATATTTTGATAGTTTATCGTTTAACTTTGACCTTAATAAGTTCTTAATATCTTTAATTTGGTTTTCATTTAATGTCATCTTATGGCAAGAAAGATATTCTTTATTTATAAATGCTATTATCTCTGTTGTCAGAAACCTCTTTCTTTTTAACAAAAAAACAGAAGAAAAATACTTGAGAGAACGACAGCGAACCTCTTATTGTCTGTTAGAAAAGAAGTATTTGTCGCGAGACGACCGAGGCGACTCACATTTGACAACAATTTCTCCTATTGGGTGGGAGAGAATTCTTAATTTGAATGCAATCTTGGAATACCCTCTTCGCTGTTTAAAAGACTTGAAAAGGAGGTTCATGAAAATATTTTAGAATTATAGCACACAAAATATAATATTAATTTATATTATTCAAGCTAATGAATAACTTTCACTTAAAAACAACAACATTATTCATTCCCCTTCTCTTCCTCTCAACCAATTCATGCCCTTCAAGTCTATCAATAATGCGAGACATCTTTGCATTGCTGAAACCAGTTTTTTCAATTAAGTCTGCTTGAAATATGGTTCCTTCCTGCTTTATCATATTATATACCTGTTTTTCTTCTGGTCTAAATCCTGACAAATCAACTTTCTTTTCTATCTTTTTTTCTTTAACATTCCTAACAACAATCTTTTCATTTGGCTTTGAAAAAATCATAAACAAGCTGAATATTATAAGAATGCCTACAATACCCAATGCAAGATATGTTTGATAATTCACAGAATCATACATCTCACATGACTGCACATCTCCATGCTGTATGAAGCAGTTGCTTCTCACTGATTCCATTAAAGTATTATTAAACAAGAAAACTAAAAGTATAATTAACACTGAAATACCCAACATCAGCCATCCAACGTTTTTATTTTCCATTTCCTAATTGTTTAACTAACCAAGCTATTAATAAAACTAAAGCAACAAGAATTAAAATCATAAATAAACTTCCAAAAATCCACATAAATCCGAAACCTGGATATGTCCAATTCATCATCCCTCCATATCCTGAATAGCCCATCATCCCAAATCCTCCGAATAAACCGCTAAAGATAATTACTAATAAGAGCACAATTACAACTGTTGTTATTGTTTCACTATTTTTCATTTTGTTCTAATCAGTATAGAAAAAGAAGTATATAATTCCTTTTGTGAAACTGGTTTCATGAAACCAGTTTGTGAATTTGATTGTTTTAGAGATTTTTGTTTATTAAACTGTCAAAGATTTAAGTTTATGTTCCTTCTTCTCTTTCCCGCTCTTCTCATTTATCTGCTTATTCAAAAGCACCCACAAAGAATCAAGAACAGATTTTGGAACTGGAGCAAATTTCTTATTGTGTATTCTTTCCAGAACTTCTTCCAAACCTATAATTGCAAGCTGATTGCCAAGTTTTATCTGGCTCTGCACTTCTTCAAGAATAACATCCCAGTTAATTTGAGATTTATTTATTATTGATACTATATCATCTTCATCTTTTGCTCTTGATGTCGCACTTTTCATTATCAAAACGTCATTTAAGTCAGCAGGCTTTATCAGCAGATTAGTTCCAAACTCATGCGTTTCGTTTGCCCTCTTTTTCATATTGTCAGAAAATGTAGAGGTTATTATTTTTTCAAGAAATAAGTCAATTCTTCCTTCCAATACATTAACCATTAAAGGCACATTTTCCTTTAATCCATATACTTTTATTGCATTTTCATTTTTAAAGCCGAGATTTCCTACTGCTTCCAGAAATATCTTTCTGTCATCTGAATTTAAAAAAACCAAATCTATGTCTAATGTATTTTCTTTTGCTCCTCTCAACATCATGGAGGTTCCACCTATTGCATAAACTTGCATTGGTTTCTTCAATTCTTTTCCTATTGATGAAAATATCTTCTCTTGCTGTTCTTTATTCAGCATCTTACACACCCTCCTTGTATTCTGTCAAGTCAGCAATGTTTAAAGGTATATATGTTCTCCATTTCTTTTCTATCTCTCCAAAGTCTCTGGATGAATATGGCTCAACAATATAATAAAATTTTTTCTCCTTCCTTGCTAAATTATAAAACCTTTTAGGCATTTTCCTTATTTTTCTGACAGATTTCCTTGCTACCTCATACAACGCAATAATCTTATTCACTGCGTTCTCTTTTTTTGCCAGTTTGTAAAGAAGACTCCAATCTTTTATCTTTCTAAACAAAATGAGAGAGGCAATAACATATCTAATACTATTCTGCTTTAAACAGTAAATCATCAGTTCTTCAGGAGTTATATCTCTCCCATGAACAAAATAATTATCATTATCAAGAATTCTTATTCCTGCTGTAGGAGCATATTTGTTCAGCACACTTGTATAACTTATCCCTCTTTCCTTGTTTCTTTTTGAGATGTAATATATTCTTTTATTGTTTGCCCCATAATATGTTTTTACATATCCAAGTGCCCTTAACTTATGCATAAGGAAGATAGCTCTCTGCCTGTTTATCTTTAACTTATCCTGCAGACTTTCAACTCTGTTAAACCCTTCAAGTGCTTCTGCTAGTTTATCATATTTGCTTATTCTCATAGTTAAATCTATCTTAACTAATATATAAACCTTCCTATATTTTACTATATTACCTTAAATGTATGAGCTATAATATATAAAGAAAGTCTTTATTAGACTAATTTCTCATAAGAAATGCTCCCATTTCTCATTCAATTTTCATATCCATATAAGTATATAATACACTTTATGAAAATAGTTTAATTGA